>DAINBS010000039.1:5325-14276 GCA_036732805.1 Gemmatimonadales bacterium
CACATGGGAGAGGGGGAGGCTTGCCCGCCTAAGGCGGCGAAGCAGGGGCGAGGATGTCATGGGGCGGTCTCCGCCCAAGCTACGCTCGGCCCAGGTCGGGAGACAGGGCGACCGGCGATCGGGCTCGGTCCATCCCGCTTATCCCGCATCCCGCCGTCTCATGGTCGCTCGATCACCGCAATGCGCCCATCCGCCTGCGCCACCAGCAGTTGTGCGCCGCGCGCCGCGATTCCCACGGGCTGCTCGAGGCCCGCCACCGCGAACGCCGCGGTGACGGACTTCGTCGCGAGGTCGATCACGAGCAGCGTCGAGTAGGCGGCACTGATCGCGTACAGCCTTCCGTCGACCACCACGGCCCCCGTCACCACGTACTCGGCGAGGGAGCGGTCGGTGCCCGCCACGAGGCCGGGGCCCAGGCGCGGGAGGAACTCGGAGGCGAGCGTCATGTCGCTCCTGGCAAACCGCGACACGACGAGCCGCCGGTGCCGCGGTGACGGCACGCTCACCGTGATCAGCTCGTCCGCCGCGGCGTCGTAGGCGAGCGACAGGACGTACATCTGGCGGGCGCGCACGGTTGCGAACCGGGAGCGCCGCAGCTCGGTGATGTCGCTGCTGGTCTCGCGGAAATACCGCCACTCGCGGCCGGCGTCGACGTTCGCCTCGGGCCGCAGCAGCACGTAGCTCTTGTTGGTCGAGAGCACGGCCAGCGTGTCGCCCACGAAAGCGGCGCCCGCGAGCGGCGTGAGATCCACGCTGAACTGATGATCCAGCTGCACGAAGTGCTGGACCTGGGACAGTGCGCTGTCGAGCACGTACACGCGGAAGTCGTCGGTCACGGCGAGCGCCCTCACCCCCTGTCCCCCTCTCCCTGCGGGAGAGGGGGAACCCAGGGCAAGATCGGTGAGCCGGCCATCGAGCGCCGGCCCGATCCGTTCCCAGCCCTGTACGGCGAGCACCGGCGGGTTTGCCAGCGGCCCGTGCGAGGGGTCGGGGTCGGCCGTGATGTTGGCGGGATCGGGCCTGGGAATGGTCCACGATCCGCGCAGCGAGATACGCCCCTCGATCTCCTCGTGGTTCATCCACACCCAGTGCCGGGGGTTGAGCGAGAACCGGAGCGGGTCGGACTGACCGATGAAGGGAGGAGGACCGGTGGTGACGAACGCCTGGAGCGCGTTCGCGGCGGCCACCAGGAGAAAGAACACGATCGCAAACCGGCCCACGCGGCCCGGTTCGCGCGGACCCAGACCCGCGGGCTCTTCGCGGAGAAGCAGGAGCAGTACGCCCACCACGCCCAGCACCACCCAGTGGATGAACCACGCCCAGGCGTACGTGTGCACGCCAAGGTAGGGGGCGGCAAAGCCCTGGCCCACGTCACGCGCCAGGTGCAGGGCCGAGTGGCGCAGCGACATGAACACGCCCCAGGCGCCGAGCAGCACTACCATGCCCAGGTACCGGGGGCGCGGACCGTAGCGGAGCACGAACAGCGTGACCAGCCCGATCAGCACCATCGAGGTGCGCTGCGCCCAGCACAGGATGCAGGGCGACTCGCCGTACACCACCCCCAACCACACCGCGCCGCCCACGGGCCCGGCGGTCAGGACGATCACCACCCACGCGAGCAGCGTGCGCAGCCGCGTCTCGGAGAGCGTCGTCACAGGTTCACCCCCGGCACGAGGGAGGTGTGCGTGCCGATGAGGAACAGCAGGGCCATGAGCAGGCAGCTGGCGACGAGCAGCCGGAACGCGAGCCGCTCCTTCTCGGGGCGGCGCCAGATCAGCCAGCCGGCCCAGAGAATGAGGAGGAAGTTGAAGAATTCCATGGCGGGAACGATCTCCCCCCGTTCCCGGGTAGGGCAAGGGGTCGGGCCTCGGGTACGCGACCGCCAGGGCAGCTCTGCACAGGTCGTTCGCTTGTGGCGTGGTCCCCCGGCAACGGGGCCTGACCGGTGGGCGGGAGGCGGCGGATTGGGAGTCGCGCTCTGAAGAGCGCGCTCGGCCAAGCAACCAGACCCTGAAGGGTGATCCCCCGTCGGCGAGGGCGTCCTTGAGGACGCAGTTCCTCGGCCGAGCGCGGGCTTGAGCCCGCGACTCGCACACCGGCCGATCCCGTGCGGACCTTCCCTTAACTCCCCTTCGCCACAGCCTCCGCGTTCTCCGCGGTGCGCACGCGGTCACAGATGCCCGGGTTGGACACCGTGCGCGCCGCGTGGGCGGCCCGCCACGCCGACCAGCTCCACGCCCGCCAGTCGTCGTCCTGCTTCGCCGCCCGCGTCACCGCGATCTGCAGCGCGCACCGGGTACCCGGGTCGAGCGTCGCCCAGCGCGCGGCCAGCGTGGGAACGGCATCCGTGCTCAGACGCGTGATGTACTCGGCGTCGAGCGCCACCGCCGCGTCCGCCCGGGCGAGATTCACGCGTGCGATCACGGCGTCCGGGTTCACCACGTTCAGTCCGCCGAGCAGCAGGAACCCCGCGGCCACCGCGCCGGCCGCGAACCGCTCCAGCCGGCCGGCGAATTCCGTGGCGACGAACCACGCGAGCACCGCGCCGAGCCACAGCATGAAGGCGGTCGCGTAGAGCCGATCCTCCGTGAGGCCGTACATGCTCACGTACAGCCACATGCGCCCGACCGCGGAGACCATGACCAGGCCCACGAGGGCCGCGAGCGTCGGTGCCAGGGCGCGGAAGCTCCGGATCGATGCGGGCGTGCCGCGGTCAACCAATCGCTGGGCGCCGAGCAGCACCGGCAGCGTAAGGGCTGCCAGTGCCACCAGCTCGAAGAACCCCCGGCGCGCGAACTCGGCGTACGTGGTGCCGGCGAGACGCAGGAAGACCTCCCCACCGAACAGATAGCGGGTCTGCAGACCGATGAAGGCGGCGAGCAGGACGACGAGCGCGCCCAGAGGGATGGCGAGGGACACGTCGGCGAGCGTTCGACCCTGGACGGTCGCCGGTTCCCAGCGCGGTCCCGCCCCGGCCGCCAGACGGCGCAGCCAGCCCGTCGCCAGCCAGGCCGACCCACCCAGCAGCACGAGGTGGGTGACGACCGCGTCGGGCTCCCAGTCGAACAGGGTGCGCACGGCCGTTTCCACGGCCGGATCGGCCGCGGTCAGGAGCGAGCCGAACACGAACACGACCGGGATGGCGAGCGCCACGCCGGTTGCGACGGCAGGTCCGCGACGGGCGCGTCGCGCGGCATCGAGCCACGGTGCCTGGCCTACGGCGCGGACCGGTCCCACGGCGATGCTGGCGGCGAGGTCCGCCATGGCGCGGGCGTAATCGGTGAGCCGTGCCATCGCCAGGACACCCCGCCGTTCGAGGACGACGACGACGGTGACCGCGGCGACGGCAGCGGCATCCCAGAACCGGAGGAACGGGGACGCCCGCCAGGCGAGGCAGCCGGCAAAGAAACACGCGACGGCGAGGAGCGGCACCGGGGTGGGGGCCGTCGTCCGCCCACGGCGGTCGACCGCCACGCTCGCGGTTCCGAGTGCCCAGACCCACACGGCTGCGTTCACGCCCAGCCCGGCGCGATAGAACAGGAGGTCGCCCAGGACGCCGAACGCCGCGCCCAGGAGCAGGGCGAGCGATACCGAATCGGGAAGATGCCGGGCCGGGACGTCGGGTGCCGCCACCATGGGAACTCCGTGGTCAGAGTACTACGATTGTAAAGTACTTTGCAGTACAAAGCAAGAGGCCCTCGGCTTGTTTTCCCCGAGCGGCGGGGCACGCGTTTCCTGTCGGCTGGTTCACGCCGGATTCATTCGTGCTTCATGGCGGTGTGTCGTTCATGAGAGAGTCAGTGGCATTCCCTCGCGCACCTCCAGAGGAGACACGCATGACGAGCGATCCGAACGATCGCGACGACCGGGGCCAGCAGCAGCGCGGTCTCAGTCGCCGAGGGTTCCTCACGACCATGGGCACGGGTGTGCTGACCGCCACGGCGGCCAGCCAGCTCGGCGCCCAGCCTCCGGCGGGCCCGGCCGTCGTGGCGGCCGACGAGCGCACGAAGGTGGCGCTCTCCATCAACGGCCGTCTGTACGAAGTGCTCGTGGAGCCCCGCTGGTCGCTGGCGTACGTGCTGCGCGAGGTGCTGCAGCTGACCGGCACCAAGATCGGCTGCGACCGCGGCGAGTGCGGCGCGTGCACCGTCCTCCTGGACGGGGCGCCGCGCTACGCGTGCCTCACGCTCGCCGTCGAGGCCCAGGGCGCCGAGATCGTCACCATCGAGGGCCTGATGGCGGGCGAGGACCTTGGGCCGGTGCAGCAGGCGTTCGTCGAGAAGGACGCCTTTCAGTGCGGCTACTGCACCTCCGGCCAGATCATGGCGGCGGAAGGACTGCTGCGCGCCACGGGGGATCCGGACGTCGAGCAGATCCGCCATGGCATGAGCGGCAACCTGTGCCGCTGCGGCGCGTACCCCCACATCGTCCAGGCGGTGCAGCGCGCGGCCGAGCTGCCAAGGGCGGGAGGTGCGTCATGACGACTCATCCCGAGGCCGAGTACCACCTGCGGGGTATCGAGCTGCCCGAGCCCGAGATCTCCACCAATCTGGAGCCCTGGGGCGAGACGACCATCGTGGGGCAGGCACGCCCGCGGGTGGACGGCTACGAGCGCGTGAGCGGCACGGCGGTGTACCCGGCCGACATCACCATGCCGGGCATGCTGTACGGCGCCCTGCTCGGCTGCCCGCATCCCCACGCGGTGGTGACCGGTGTGGACGTCGTTCGGGCGCAGGCGATGCCCGGCGTGCGCGCGGTGCTGAGCGCCTTCACGCCGCCCGACCGGGCCACGCAGCCGCACCTCGAGGCCATCCGCACGCAGCTGTTCGATCCGCACTGCCGGTTCGAGGGCGAGGCCGTGGCGGCGGTGGCCGCTGACACGCCGTACCAGGCGCAGGACGCGCTGCGTGCGATCGACGTGCAGTACGACGTGCGGCCCTTCCTGGCGGACGAGCGGAAGGCCCTCGAGCCCGACGCGCCCCTCGTGCACGACGACGGCAACCGGGTGGCCGCCCCGCAGGTCTACGAGCGGGGCGACGTCACGCGGGGGTTCGCGGAAGCGGACGTCGTGCTGGAGGAGGAGTACCGCACCGAGTGCGAGATCCACACACCGATGGAGCCGCACGGTTGCGTCGCGCGCTGGGACGGCGACCGGCTGACCCTGTGGGAGTCCACGCAGGGCGTGTACAACGTGCAGATGCAGGTGGCCGCGGCACTCGGCATGCCGTTCTCCATGGTCCGCGTGGTCGGGCACTACATGGGCGGCGGATTCGGCGCCAAGCTGCAGGCGGGCAAGTACTCGGTGGTGGCCGCCATTCTCGCAAAGATGACGGCCAAACCGGTCAAGATCGTGCTCACGCGCGAGGAGACGTACCTCTCGGTCGGGAACCGTCCGCCCGTCAACATGCGGCTCAAGGTCGGCGTGAAGCGCGACGGCACCATCACGGCCATGCAGCTCTGGGGATCGGGCGCGAGCGGCGCCCAGCCTGCGGGCGGGGCGTCCTCGGTGGACTTCGTCATCCGTGACCTCTACACCTGCCCCAACGTGCGGACCGAGCTGCAGGACCTCTACATGAACGCGGGTCCGGCCCGGCCGTTCCGTGCGCCGGGGCATCCACAGGGTGCCTGGGCGCTGGAGCAGATGATGGATGCGCTGGCCAACGCCATCGGGATGGACCCGGTCGCGTTCCGGGTGCGGAACGTGCCCACGGTGAGCCAGGCGCGCGGGAACCAACCCTACACGACGACCGGCCTGCGCCGCTGCCTGGAGGAGGGCGCCGCGGCCTTCGGGTGGGACAAGGCGCGGGCGGAGGTCGCGCGGTCGGACCGGCAGGGGACGATCCGCCGCGGCGTGGGGGTCGCCGCGGGCATGTGGGCGGCCGGCGGCGGCGGCCCGCCGAGCACGGTCGTCGTCAAGTTCTTCGCCGACGGCAGCGTGAACCTGAACATGGGCGCCAGCGACATCGGGACCGGGACCAAGACGGTGATGGCGATGGTGGTGGCCGAGGAGCTGGGCGTGGATCCGGACGCCGTCGAGATCGAGCATGCGGACACGGGCAGCACGCAGTTCGCGACGGCGAGCGGCGGCAGCAAGACGGTGCCGACCGAGTCGCCGACGGTGCGCGCGGCCGCGGTGGAGGTGAAGCGGCAGCTGCTGGAGATCGCCGCCGAAGAGCTCAAAGTCGAGGCGGACACGCTCGCCCTCCGTGACGGGAATGTGGTGAGCACGGCGGATCCGGCCGTGTCACGCCCGCTCACCGGGCTCCAGGGTCTGCGTCGGCGTCGCAACCTGATCGGGGTAGGGCACCGGGGCCCCAACCCCGAGGGCAAGGCGGTGAATCCGTTCGCGGCGCAGTTCTGCGAGGTCGAGGTGGACACCGCGACCGGCGAGGTGAAGGTGCTGCGGTTCCTCGCCGCCCACGACAGCGGGAGGGTGATGAACCGGCTCACGTATCAGAACCAGGTATTCGGCGGCATTACGATGGGGATCGGCCTGGGCCTCACCGAGGCGCGGATCCTGGACGTGGATCAGACCGGCAAGATGGTCAACCGCAACTGGCACGACTACAAGCTCCCGACGATGCTCGACGTGCCGGCGGACATGACGTGCCTGCCCATTGACCCGCAGGACAAGGAGTGCAACGCGACAGGAGCGAAGGGCATCGGGGAGCCGGCCACGATCCCCACGGCGCCGGCCGTCGCCAACGCGATCTGCCACGCGACCGGCGTCCGGATGACGGCGACGCCGATCAGTCCCCTGGCACTCGTCCAGGCGCTCGCGCAGACCAAGGAGGGCTGAGCCATGCTGCCGCAATTCAGCTATATCCGGGCGCAGTCCCTCGACGAGGCCCTCGCGCAACTCGAGAGCGACGGCACGCGGGTGTCCGCCGGCGGAACGGACCTGCTCGGCTGCCTGCGCGACCGCGTGTTCGACTGCTCGAAGATCGTGAGCCTCTCGGCAGTGGATACCCTGCGGGGGATCACGGCGAACGGCGCGGGGCTCCGGATCGGGGCGCTGACGCGCATCGCGGAGATCGCCGCCAACCCGCTGATCAACGAACGCTACGCCGTGCTCGCCCAGGCGGCGGGTGCCGTGGCGAGTCCGCAGCTCCGCAACCAGGGCACGATCGGCGGCAACGTCTGCCAGAAGCCGCGCTGCTGGTATTACCGCGGCGAGTTCCACTGCAAGCGCAAGGGCGGTGACACGTGCTACGCCCTGGCGGGCGAGAACCAGTACCACTGCATCCTCGGTGGGGCGGGGTGTTACATCGTGCATCCGTCCGACACGGCGCCCGCGCTGGTGGCGCTCAATGCCACGGTGCGGATCGCGGGTCGCGACGGCACGCGCACCGTGCCCATCGAGGCGTTCCACGTCTCGCCGCGCGACGACGTCCAGCGCGAGACGGTCCTCCGATCCGGCGAGATCGTGACAGCCATCGACATCCCGGCACCGCCGCGGGGATTCCGGAGCTCGTACCGCAAGGTGCGCGCGCGCGGGTCCTGGGATTTCGCGCTGGCCGGAGTCGCCCTGGCGTTGCAGTTCGATGGGGCAACCGTGAGGGCCGGGCGTGTCGCGCTGAGCGGGGCGGCGCCCGTGCCGTGGCGCGCCACCGCCGTCGAGCAGGCGATCGTCGGGAAACGCCTGACGCCGGACGTGGCAGCGCGGGCCGGAGAGGCGGCGGTCGAAGGCGCGACGCCGCTCAAGCGGAACGGCTACAAGGTGCCGCTGGTACGGAACGTCGTACGGGAGGCGCTGCTGGCGATGGCGGGAGCGTAGGCGGTACGCGGCAGGGCAGAAAGGGCAGAAGGGCAGAAGGGCAGTCCTGCGCTCACTGCCCTCACTGCCACCCGTAAGGCCCGCGGGGTATCGTCCTCGTACGACACCGACGCGGGACCCGCCAACCGGCATGGATCACCGAGCTTTGCCCCGACTGCCCGACCCTGACCCCCCTTTGCGCGCGCGCCTCACCGCGCTGTGCGACGAGGGCTGGGAGATCTGGAGCCGGTTCGACACCGACGTGCGCCAGCGCACGTGGCACCCGTTCGTTCCCGCCGACTACGACCGCGTGCTCCAGACGCTGCTCACCCTGCGCGCCCCGGGGCGGCGGTTCCTGGAGTGGGGATCGGCTCAGGGCGTCATCACGATCATGGCCGACCTGCTCGGGTTCGAGGCCTGCGGCATCGAGATCGATCCCGCCCTGGTGCGGACGGCGCGCGACCTCGCGGCCAGGTACGAGTCGGGCGCCCGCTTCGCGGTCGGGAGCTTCCTGCCCGAGGGCTACGCCTGGAAGCCGCGCTCCGGCGACGGGCGGCTTGGCACCATCGGCCAGGGCGTCGCCGGATACGCCGAGCTCGGCCATCCGCTGGAAGACTTCGACGTGGTGTTCGGGTATCCGTGGACCGGCGAAGAGCCGATGATGCACGACATCATGCGGCGCTACGGCAACCGCGGGGCCACGCTGCTGTTCTACGGGGTTTCGGAGGGCATGGAGGTCTACCGCGACGGCCGCCGGGAGCGTTGATCCGGTCGTTCCCGTCGTGTCCGTCGCTCCGGTTCATGGTATCGTGAATCCCGCTGAAGCGGGTCCTCGGCCACCCGTCCGCCTGTGACCTCACCCCCTGTCCCCCTCCCCGCACACGCGGCGAGGGGGAACGAACGGACGCGTCACGTCGCCCTGCGCGACAGATGGCGGCCGAGGGCCTGCTTCAGCAGGATCCTCAGCGCGTGAA
Organism: Gemmatimonadales bacterium; assembly: GCA_036732805.1. Taxonomy (GTDB): domain Bacteria; phylum Gemmatimonadota; class Gemmatimonadetes; order Gemmatimonadales; family GWC2-71-9; genus JAOTWJ01. Next base: position 14,056 of record DAINBS010000039.1, read on the forward strand.
GCCGCGGCCCGCTCGGGGCATGTCCGGCAGAGTCAACGGCGGCTTGCCACCAGTGACCGGTGCTGGCCCGAAGACCGCGACCGGCCTCGACGGCCCACCCGCAGCTCTACGGCACCAGCACCGCCGGGAGCACGTGCTCCGGGATCAGCCGCTCCTGTGTCTGGAACATCACGGGGTCGGAGTAGTTGCCGCCATAGGCCGCGACGACCCGGTCCAGCGCC
>DAINBS010000040.1:0-14196 GCA_036732805.1 Gemmatimonadales bacterium
CCGCCGGACAGCGTCGTGGCGGGCTGGCCCAGGCGCAGGTAGCCGAGCCCCACCTGCTGGAGGTGCCACAGGGCCTTGCCCAGGCGCTCCTGGTGGCGGAAGCGCTCGATGGCCGCCTCGACCGTGAGCTCCAGCACGTCGGCGATGGACAGGCCCTTGACGCGGATGTCGAGCACCTCCCGCTCGAAGCGCCGTCCGCCGCACGCCTCACACGGCAGGAACACGTCGGCGAGGAACACCATCTCGATCTGCACGTGCCCGGCGCCCTCGCACACCCGGCAGCGGCCGCCGTCCGCGGCATTGAAGCTGAACGTCCCCGCCGTGTACCCCCGTGCCCGCGCCGCGGGGTGCTCCGCGAACAGCTCGCGGATCTCGTCGAACGCGCGCACGTAGGTGACCGGGTTCGACCGGGGCGTGCGCCCGATGGGTGACTGGTCGATGAGCACGACGTCGGTCAGGGCCTCCCAGCCGCGGAGCGCGCTCACCGTGCCGATGGGCTCGCCGAGGTGCTCCTTGGCCCCGTGGGCCCCGCGCAGGCGGGCGGCGAGCTGACGGTAGAGCACGTCGTGGACGAGCGTGGATTTGCCGGAGCCGGAGACGCCGGTGACGGCGGTCAGGACCCCGAGCGGGATGCGCACCGCGAGGTCGTGCACGTTGTGCAGCGTCGCGCCCTCGACGTCGATCCACCGGGTCACGCGGCGCCGTTCGGCGGGCACGCGGATCATGCGCCGGCCCGCCAGGTAGTCCCCGGTCAGCGTGCCCGCCGCTGCGGCGCCCTCCACGGGGCCGCTGTAGACCAACTGCCCACCGTGCTCTCCGCTCCCGGGCCCGAGCTCGATCATGTGGTCGGCCGCGCGGATGGCGGCCGGATCGTGCTCGACGACGAGCACCGTGTTGCCGCCCGTGCGCAGGCGCAGGAGGAGGTCGAGCAGCCGGTTGGTGTCCCGGGGATGCAGGCCGATGGTGGGCTCGTCCAGGACGTACAGCGTCTCGGTGAGCCGGGAGCCGAGCGCGTTGGCGAGGGCAATCCGCTGCGCCTCGCCGCCCGACAGGCTGCGGGTGAGCCGGTCGAGGGTGAGGTAGCCGAGCCCCACGTCGCGCAGGTAGGCCACGCGCGCGCCGATCTCGCGCAGCACCGTGGCCGCCACCTCCTGCTCGAACGGCGTGAGCGCGAGCTGCGCGAGCCAGTCGGCCAGCGCGTCGGCGGTCATGGCGGCCACCGTTCCTATCGTGGCGCCAGCCGCGCGGACCGCGAGCGCCTCCGGCCGCAGGCGGGCGCCCCCGCAGGAGGGGCAGGAGAGCGCCTTCTGGTACTGCCGCAGGAAGACGCGGATGTACTGCTTGTACCGCTTGCGCTCGAGCGCCCGCAGGAACGGGAACATCCCTACGTACCGTCGCGTCTTCCCGTGCAGCAGGAAGCGCCGGTCGGTGGCCTTCAGCCGCTGCCACGGGACGTCGGTGGGAATGCCCTGGGCGCGCGCCGTGTCCCGCAGGATGCGCCGTCGTCCCACGTAGCGGGGCTTGGTCCACGGATCGAGCGCGCCGTCGTCGAGCGAGCGGTCCACGTCGGGGACGATCAGCCCTTCGTCGTACTCGAGGACGGCCCCGAAACCGTTGCAGCCGGGGCACGCCCCCGCCGGGTTGTTGAACGAGAACAGGGCGGGGGTGAGGCGGGGGGCGGCGGTCCCGCAGGCGAGACAGCGCGGATGCTGGGAGAACGTGAGCACATCGGCGTCGGCCCGGGCGTGCGCGACCCCTTCGCCTTCGGCGAACCCCAGCGCGATCGCGTCCGCGATCCGGCTGGCGTTGCCCTCGGTGCCCCGCACGCGATCCACGATCACCGCGACATCCGCCTTGTCGAGGGAGAGCGCCGCCGGCAGCTCGTCCAGGCGGTGCACGGCGAAGCCCGGCGGCGGCGCGGCCTTCCGCCCGCCGGCCCGCCGGCCCGCCGGCCCGCCCACGCCGATCCGGCTGAAGCCCATCGCCCGCAGGTTCTCCAGAATGAGGTCGTGCGAGACGTTCGCGGACCGCGGCAGCGGGAACGTGATCAGGACGTCTCGCTCCTGGAGCTGGGCGAGGACCTTGGCCGCCGCCGTGCTCGGGGAATCGACGGTCACCGGGGCCCCACAGCTGTGGCAGTGCGGGCGGCCGATTCGCGCCCAGAGCAGGCGGAGATAGTCGTACAACTCGGTGGCGGTGCCCACGGTCGAGCGGCTGGAGGTGGTCGGGTTCTTCTGCTGGATGGCGACGGCGGGCGACAGACCCTCGATCCGCTCGACGTCCGGCTTGGCCATCCGCTCCAGGAACTGCTTGGCGTACGTCGAGAGCGACTCCACGTAGCGCCGCTGCCCTTCCGCGTAGATCGTGTCGAAGGCGAGGGTGCTCTTACCCGAGCCGGAGGGCCCCGTGACCACGGTCAACGCGCGCCGGGGCAGCTCGACGGTGATTCCCTTGAGGTTGTGCTGGCGGGCGTTGCGCAGCACGAGGCGGTCGGCGGGCATCGCGCCGAAGCTTACCCGCCGCCGGCCGTCGGCTACAAGGCTCATTGCCGACCCCGTCGACGGGGGATAGGTTCGCTTCCCTCATGGCGGCGCTCACCCCTCGCCTGTTCCGCCGCGGCCTCGAGATCTTCGCCGTCATCTCGCTGATCGGCATCGGCGGGATGCTGCTCTACGGCAACAACCTCGAGCGGTTTGCGCACGCCCTCCTGACGCTCAAGCTCGGGTGGGTGCTGGTGGGCATCGGGCTCGCGTCGCTGGACTGGCTGGGGGGCGGCCTGCGCCTGTACGTCGTGGCGCGCCACGTGTACCCGCGGCAGTCCTTGACGGGGGCCGTCCTGGCGGGTGGGCTCACCATGTGGGCCGCGCTGCTCACCCCGGCGCAGGCGGGCGGCGGCCCGATGATGGTCTACGCGCTCAAGCGCTCCGGCACGCCGATCCCCGAAGCCGCGGTGGCGACGCTCATGACGTTCGTCGCCACGGTCGTCTTCTTCGCGATCGCCGGGCCCACCGCGATCTTCTTCGGGGCCGGCCAGTCGCTGAGCGCACACGGCATTCTGGGCACCGGGATCGACCTGTTTGACCTGTTCGCCGTGAGCCTCGGCGGGTTCCTGATGCTCGGGCTCGGGATTGTCGCGCTGATCGCCTTTCCCGGAATCGCCCGGAGGCTGGCGGGGACGCTGACTCGGCTCCTGGAACGGCGTGGCCGTGCGGGGCTGGCGGCCCGGGTGGCGAAGGCCGAGGCGGGCGTGGACCACGCCCACGCGGCGGTGAAGCGATTCGCGACCCCCGGGGGGGCCGCCACGGCGTTTCTGGCCGTTCTGCTCTCGCCGGCCGCCCACGCCAACAAGCTCGCGGCGGGCTGGGTCGTCCTGCGGATGCTCGGCATCGAGGTGAACTTCGTGGACGTCGTGCTGCTCCAGACGCTGATCACCTTCCTGCTGTACTTTGCGCCCACGCCGGGGGGGTCCGGCATCGCCGAGCTGCTGTCGGCCGCGGTGATGTCCATCTACGTGCCGCGGGAACTCACCCCCTCGTACATCCTGCTGTGGCGTGTCTTCGGGTCCTACCTGACCCTCGGATTCGGATCCGTGCTGTTCTGGCGCTGGCTCAAGCTGGCCGAGGGGCGGGACACGCCACTCGACCCCCTGCAGCCGGTGGCGGATTCGGTTGCCCCCGGTCCCCGCGGCCCTTAGGTTTTCCCCATTCCGGGGGTGGATCCAGACCTATGTCGTTTCTCGAAATCGGCGGCAACCGGCGGGCAATCCCTCCGGGGGAGTCCGTGGTCGGGACCGAGTCGGGGTCGGCGGTCGTGCTGGAGGGGGCCGGGATCCTTCCGCGGCACGCCCTGCTGCACGCCACGGCCGACGGCCAGGTTGCCGTCCGTCGTGCCATGGAACAGGCTGAGATCCTGATCAACGGGGTACGGCTCGGGGCGCAGCCGACGCCGCTGCTGCACGGGGACAAGGTGGAAATCGCGGGCCATGAACTGCTGTTCGTGGACGAGCGCCGCAGCGGGTCCACCCAGTACATCCAGGCGGTCAACTCAGCGGCCCTGGCGGCCGCGGCCGGCCTGCCGGCCTCGGGGCGGTCTCCCACGGCCGGGACGGGTGGACGGATCGTGTCGCTCACGGACGGGCGCGAGTACGCCATCGGCAGTTCCGTCGTGTTCGGCCGGGACGCCAGCTGCGAGGTCGTGATCACCAACAAGGACGTCTCGCGCCGCCACGCGGAGATCATGCCGACCCCGCAGGGTTACGTGATCGTCGACAGCAGCACCAACGGCACGCTGGTCAATGGCCAGCGGGTCCACGGGCAGGTGGTACTCTCGCGGGCGGATGTGATCAGCATCGGGGACAACGAGTTCCGGTTCTATGCGGACGTCGCGCCCAAGGCGCCGGCTCCGCCCAGGGCGCCGGCCCCGCCCACGCCGCCGGCTCCGCCCAGGGCGCCGGCTCCGCCCCAGGCCCCGGCACCGGCGAGGGGGGCGGTACGGCGCCTCGCCAACACCCTGTTCGGGGAGCGATCCCCGGTGGCGCCCCCGGCCGCGCGGGCGGGCGTGCCCCCCGTGGCGGCCGCCCCAGCCGCCCCCGCGCCGCCACCCGCGGTACCAGCGGTACCCGCGGCACCCCCGGTGGCCGCCACGCCGGCTCCGGCCGGCCCGGCGGCGCCCGCCCCGCGCCCGTCCGGCGCGGAACTCGCGCACCTCGTGATCCGGAGCGGCATCCTCAAGGGGCAACGAGTCCCCGTCCGCACCTCGCTGGCCAACATCGGGCGCGCGGACTACAACGACATCGTCCTGCCGGACGACAGCGTTTCGACGGTCCACGCCAAGCTGCAGCGCCGGGAGGGCATCTGGGTGATCGTGGATCTCGGATCCACCAACGGCACCTTCGCCGACGGTGACCGCGTCGCCACGGAAGCCGTGCTCGTGCCGGGCGCGCTGCTGCGTTTCGGGGAGGTTCGCGCCTTCTTCGAGCCGGTGGACAGCGACGAGCCCGTGAAGGGCGGCTCCACCAAAGTGCTGCAGGCCATCCGCCTGCCGCCCGAACAGAAGTAACTTGGACGCACGCGTGCGATTCACCTGCGCGGGGCGGACTGACGTCGGCGTCGTCCGGTCGGGGAACGAGGACAACTACCTCGTGGTGCCCGACCGCGCGGTGTTCATCGTCGCGGACGGGATGGGCGGGCACGCCGCGGGCGAGGTGGCCAGCGAGATGGCCGTGCGCATCATCGCGCAGGAGCTTGGCGACGTCCGCGAGCTCGACGACGTGGCGGCGGCCCAGCGGATCCGCGAGGCCATCCGCGAGGCGAACGCGGCGATCTTCGACCGCACCCTCACCGAGCACGACAAGCGCGGCATGGGCACCACGGCCACGACCCTGGCGTTCCTGGGGCCCCGCTATCTGATCGGGCAGGTGGGTGACAGCCGGGCCTACATGCTGCGGGACGGATACCTGCTCCAGCTGACCAAGGACCACTCCTACGTCCAGGAGCAGGTGGACGCGGGCTACCTCACCCCCGAAGATGCCCGAACTCACCCCTACAGCAACGTGATCACGCGCTGCGTCGGGGCCAACGAGGACGTGATTCCCGACACGTACGTCGGGACCCTGCGGCCGGGGGACGTGTTCCTCCTGGCGTCCGACGGACTCACGGGGATGATCGACGACCCCCGTCTGCACCAGATCCTCCAGTCGTCGCCGGAACCCCAGGATCTGGCGGAGAAGCTCGTGTCCGAGGCCAACCGGCTCGGGGGCCTCGACAACATCACGGTGATCATCGTCCGCATCGACGCCGTCGAGCACAACGGCGACGGGCGGACGTGACCGCAGGGCCGAACCGCGCCGCCGTCGGGGTGGTCGCGGCCGAGCACCTTCCCTCCCTGCTCTACGCGCTCGAGGTGTGCGCGGTGGCCATGGATCAGGCGGAGCGGGGTGAGGACGCGGCGTACTACCGGCGGCTGGCCAGGCAGCTGGCCGACGCGGGGGGTGCGCCGCTCCCGTCCGGGGCCTAGGCCGGGGAAAGCAGCGGGCGGGCCTCGCCCAGGCGGGCCCGAACCTGGGCCGCCTCTCCTTCCACCAGCGCCAGCACCGCCTCGGCCCGGAGGCCGCACGGCTCGGCGGCGTACACCCGCAGCCGCCGGGCGGCCGTGTGCAGGTCCTCCGCCACGCGCTGGATTCCCACGCGGGCGGGGGCCACCGCTCCCCGGCGTGTGAGCACCGGGACGTCGCTTGCCAGCATCGCGGGCTTGCGCGGGAAGTCGAGCAGCAGCTCGCCCGGGGGGCGTCCGCACTCGACGGCGAGCCGGTCTTCGACCTCGGCGGTGAGCGCGGGCTCGTCGGCCACCCACGTGCCGGCGCCCGCTGGCAGCTCGGTGGCGGGGAGGTCCAGCACCCGCTTGAACAGCCGGCGCTGCCGCAGGCGCTCGGCCAGGGGCGCCTGGAGCCGGCGCAGGGCTTCCATCAGGGTCTCGTCGGTGGACCGCGCGATGGACGCCTCGTCCAGCGCGCCGCGCGCGAGCGCCTCCCGCACCGCGCGCTTGAACATGGCCGTGGCGCTCCGCACGGCGTGGTGCCAGTACACGTTGCGGTACATCTGGTACTTGGCGAAGAGGAGCGACTCGAGGGCGCTCAGGCCCTTCTCGTGCAGCCCGATCACGGGGGCCCCGCCGTACTCCACGAGCACGAGGGAGTGCAGCAGGCGGTCGACGTCCACCGTGCCGTACGGCACGCCGCACATGCGCGCGTCGCGGGTGAGATACTCGATCTTGTCGAGGTCGAGTGCGCCCGAGATCAGGCCGCGCAGGGGGCTCGCGCCCCGGCCGGCGATCAGCTCCGCGATCCGCTCGGCCGCGTCGGCGAGCCCCGTGGCCTTCAGCGCCCGCCCGAGGTCGTCCTGCGCCAGCCGCTCGCGCGCGAGCGCCTCGTGGGACGGCAGGCCCGCTTCCTCGAGCGCATGGGAGAAGGGATAGTGCCCGACGTCGTGCAGCAGCGCGGCGAGCCGGATGAGGGCGGAGTCGTCCGGCGGCAGCCCCGTCAGCAGGTCCCGCTCCTGCAGCATCGCGAGGGCCCGGCGGGCCAGGTGGTACGTCCCGAGCGCGTGCTCGAACCGCGTGTGCGTGGCGCCGGGATAGACCAGGAAGGCGTGTCCCAGCTGCCGGATGTACCGCAGCCGCTGGAACGGGGCGGTGTCCAGGATCGTCAGCGCCTGGGCGTCGATCCCGATGTTGTTCCACAGCGGGTCGCGTACGACCTCGAACCCGCCGAAGCTGGACACGCCGCTAGCCCTCCCGCGGGCCGGCGGCGCGGACGGCCGCGTCCACCTGGTCGGCGTACTTGGCGAAGTTCTCGCGGAACATGACGGCCATGCGCCGGGCCTGGGCGTCGTACGCGGCCGGGTCCTTCCAGGTGCCGCGCGGATCGAGCACCTCGTCCGGCACCCCCGGTACGCGCGTCGGCACCGCGAATCCGAACACCGGATCCTCCCGCGTGGGGACGGCGACGAGGCGGCGCTCGAGGGCGGCCCGCACCATGGCGCGCGTGTGGCCGAGCCGGATGCGGTGCCCCTCGCCGTAGGGCCCGCCGGTCCAGCCGGTATTCACCAGCCAGCACTTCACCTTGTGCCGCGCGATCCGCTCGCCGAGCATCTTCGCATACACGCCGGGGTGGAGCGGCAGGAACGGCGCGCCGAAGCACGCGCTGAACGTGGCCTGCGGCTCCGTGACCCCGCGCTCGGTGCCGGCGACCTTGGCCGTGTAGCCCGTCAGGAAGTGGTACATCGCCTGCTCGGGCGTGAGGTGGGCGATGGGCGGGAGCACGCCGAACGCGTCGGCCGTGAGGAAGATGATGTGGGTCGGGTGGCCGGAGTGGCCGCCCGGGACGTGGTTCGGGATGAACTGGATGGGGTACGACGCGCGGGTGTTCTCGGTGATGTCCGAGCAGTCGAGGTCCACCTCACGGGTGTCCTCGTCGAGGCACACGTTCTCGAGAATCGTCCCGAACATCCGGGTTGTCGCGAAGATCTCCGGCTCGCCGTCCGCGGAGAGGCGGATCACCTTGGCGTAGCAGCCCCCCTCGAAGTTGAACACGCCCTGGTCGCTCCAGCCGTGCTCGTCGTCGCCGATGAGCCCGCGCGAGGGGTCGGCCGAGAGGGTCGTCTTGCCGGTGCCGGACAGTCCGAAGAACACGGCGACATCGCCCTCACGCCCGACGTTGGCCGAGCAGTGCATCGAGAGGATGCCCCGGGTGGGATAGACGTAGTTCAGCAGCGTGAAGATCGACTTCTTCATCTCGCCCGCGTATCGCGTGCCGCCGATCAGCACCATCCGCTCGGCGAGGTTCAGCACGATGAACGTCCCGGACCGCGTCCCGTGACGCTCCGGCGAGGCCTGCAGCTCCGGCGCGTGCGCCACCGTGAAGTCGGGCGCGAAGTGGTCCACTTCACCCGCGCCGGGACGGAGGAACATGTTGTAGGCGAAGAGCGCGTGCCACGCGCTTTCCGTCACGAACCGCACGCTCAGGCGATGCCTGGGGTCCGCGCCGGCGAACACGTCGCGGACGAACAGCTCCCGCCCGCCCAGGTGGGCGAGCACGTCCGCCTTGAGGGTGTTCCATACCGCCGGCTCCATGGACTGGTTCACCGCGCCCCACCAGATGTTCGCCTCGGAGGAAGGCTCCCGGACCACGAATTTGTCGTTGGGCGACCGGCCGGTGTGCGGTGCGGTGAACGCCAGAAACGGCCCGCCCGCCGCCACATGGCCCTCGCCCCGCCGGATCGCGGCTTCGTAGAGTGCCGCGGTGCGGAGATTCCAGTGGACGTCTTTGGAGGGCCGCAGGCCCGGGAGAATGACAGCCGACATCGTCCTGATCACCCGTGGTTCGAGTCGTTGCGCCAGGGGTTGCGCGCCCGCGGTCCGGGGCGCGAGGGCGATAATCTTAACACATTCGACCGGCCTCGCGGCCCGCGCCGCGCGGGCCTACCGGTTGGCCGGGAGACGCACCGTCGGCCGACTGTGGTACAGCGTTTCCAGCGTGGCGACGTCGCGGGGCGAAAGTCCGCGGGGCGACTGCCCCGGGTACATCAGGTCGCCTGGGTCGTCGCTCTCGAGGAGGAGCCCGAACGTGTGGCCCAGCTCGTGGGCCACGGCCTGACGGAGGCAGTCGTGCAGGTCCTGGCTCGCCGCCCCGGCGCGCGGCTCGAGCACCGTGCGGAACGGCAGTTCGATCACCGTATCCAGGGTCACCGCGTAGAACGTCCAGCTGGTGCAGGCGGTCCCGGACGAGGTCTGCGAACCGGGATCCAGTCGGATCACAACGTCGGCCTCGCTCGAGTCCTGGACCAGGACTCCGCTCACCTCGGCGTAGAGCACGCCGTTCTCCCAGAGCGAGAGGGCCTCCGTGACGTATTCCTCGACAGACAGCGCGGGCTCGGCCCACACGCGCACGGGCAGGCTCGCGGCGGGCCACCGGAACACGAGCGGGAATCCGTCCTGCAGCCGGACCGCATACTGGTACGGGGCGGGGCGGTCGGGCGGCGTCACCTGATCGCAGGCCACGGTCCCCAGCAGCAGCGCGAGCGCGATGGCGGGTCTCATTGGGGGGCCTCCGGTGGGAGTATCGAGGCCGCCGTCCCGTACAGGACTTCGACCGTGGTGCGATCGGTGGGTGACGGGGACGCGACCCGCGGCGTGCCGTTCATCAGGTCGAACTCGTTCGGGCTGTGACCGAACAACCCCAGGGTATGGCCGATCTCGTGCGTCGTCACCCGCTCGAGGCAGTTGACGACGTCCACGTCGGAGTAGAACGACCGCCACGAGATCAGCACGACGAACGGTCCCGCCAGGGCGCGGGGGCCGGTGGCCGTGGTGTCGTTCGAGGTCACGCCCTCGCAGGCCGCGAGCGCCGGGGGATCGTCGGTGGGCTGGCCGGCGGGCGGCGACGCCGGACTGACCCAGATCAGGACGTCGGCCGTGGACGAGTCTTCGACCAGCGTGCCGCGGAACTCGCCGTAGAGGAACTGGTGGGTCCAGCGGCGGATTCCCTCGGCGGCGAAGTCCCGGACGACGCCCGCATCGGGCGCCACCCAGTAGCGGACGGGCAGGCGGTCGGGCGTCCAGTGGAACACGAGCCCGGAGCCTGACAGGTCGAAGTCGTACACGGCCTCACGCTCCGGCGCCACGGCGCCCTCACAGCCCGCGAGGACGACTGCGCCGAGGAGGGGGAGCAGCGCCCTACGGCGCCGCATGCCCGAACTCCCGCGTCAGCGACAGCCCGACGCTCACGCGGTGCACGATCGTGGCCCCCGTGAACCCGCGGGCTTCGAGGACCGTGGTGGTGAAGCGGTGCGCGTCGTAGTCCAGGAACAGGGCCGCCCGGTACCGCGTACCCAGCGGGCGCTCGAGCGCCACGCCCACGCCGAGCATGGGCGCCACCGGTGCCCCGTCGCTGAACAGGGTGCCCTGCGGCTCGGCCGCGTCGTACAGCAGCAGGCCGAGCCTGGCTTCGGCGGCGAGCCACGGCCGGAGCGAGGTGCGGACCACTACGCTTGGGGCCCAGACGGTGAGCGTGGTGACGGTGGCGGACGCGGTGTCGCCCACCGTCCGGAGGCTCGACCGGCTCACGGCCACCTGGCCCCCCACGGCGTATCGGTGGCCGACCGGCATGGTCACGCGGAGTCCCAGCATGGGGGCAACCTGCGGCCGCACCGCGAACGCCTCCACGATCGAATCGCGCACCAGGTTCGACGAGCCGACCACGCCCACGCGGAGGCCCACGGCCGTGCGCGACTGGCCGGCGGCGGGTCCGGCGGCGGCCGCCACGATCGCGAGCGCCGCAAGCAGGAGCGGGGGGGAGGGGAAGCGGCGCAGCGGCGATATCCAGGGTGGGTGGTCGGCTAATCTTATCCGTCGACCGCCCGTGCGCGCTACACCGGGGACCCGGTCAGCAGCGGGCGCGCGGCGGGGCGGGCACCAGCGGGACGAAGCAGCACGCACACAGGACGCGTTCGCGGACGCCGGTGCGGGTGCGTTCGTACACCATGAGTTCCTGGACGTCCACTGGTCCGACAGGGATCACCAGGCGCCCGTGGATGGCGAGCTGCTCCAGCAACGCGGGGGGCGGGGCCGCCGCCGCCGCCGCCACCAGAATCGCGTGGTACGGCGCGGCCGGGGGGTACCCGAGCGTCCCGTCCCCGTGCAGCACGTGCACGTTGCGCACCCCCAGCGCGCGCAGCTGGCACCGGGCGCGCCGCGCGAGGTCCGGAATCCGCTCCATGGACCATACGACACTGGCGATGCGGGCGAGCACGGCGGCGTGGTACCCGGAGCCGCCCCCCACCTCGAGCACGCGGCTATGGCGGGTGAGTGCCGCCGCCTGGGTCATGAGCGCGACGATGTACGGCTGCGAGATGGTCTGCCCGTGACCGATGACGAGGGGCCGGTCGGCGTAGGCTTCGGGCTGTAACTCGCGGGGAACGAAGGGCTCCCGCGGCACGGCGGCCATCGCGGCCAACACGCGGACTTCCGCGATGTCCCGTCGCCGGAGATCCCGCTGCACCATGGCGCGCCGATCCGCGCGCCGGTCCGTGAGCCTCATGGACGCCCTCCCGGACGGTGGACGCCTCCGGAAAGATAGCGCACGCGGGAGTGGGTAACCGCCCTCTCCGTGACTGCTGTAATGTTGAAGTATCAGTGATGACGCTATACTGTCGGTACTGCCGCGACAAGGCGTAACGTGTTTCAGTTCCTTGGTTTGAGCCAGTTCAGCGGATCCAGCGGGAGGGGCTGGGTTCCGGTCCTCGGAACCTGACGGATCTGGAACTCGAAGTGGGGTCCCTCCTCGGTTGCCTGACCACCCGAGCGGCCGATCACGGTCCCGCCCTCGATCCGCTGGTCGGCGAGCACGCTCAACTGCGATAGATAGAGATAGAGCGTGTAGAACCCGCCGCCGTGATCCAGCATCACCGTGGGTCCGTACGTGCCCATGGGACCCGCCATCACGACCTCTCCGCCCGCGACGGCCCGGACCTCGGTGCCCACCGCGGCGCGAACCCCAAGGCCGTCACGGCGGACCACCGTTCCGCGCGGGCCCGCGCTCCGGCCGAACCGGTAGAGCACCTCGCCGGCCGCCGGCCACTCCAGCGTGCCGATGCTCTCTTCGGAGATGGTGGCGGGGAACGTCGCGCGGCCCGCCGCGACCGCCTCGCGCCGCCGCCGCTCGAGGTTCGTGATGAGCGTGTTGATCTGCCGCTCCGAGCGTTCGAGTTCCGAGAGCTGCTCGCGGGCCCGTTCCGCCGACGCCTGGGTCTGCCGGAGGCTCCGGAGGCGCTGCCGTTCGAGCGACTCGAACCGGTCGAGCTCCTGTTCCCGCTCGCCGCGGTTCCGCCCGACCAGGTCCTGCACGCGGGAGACCTGGCGCCGCTCGTCGGCGATGTGGTCGCGCAGGACCACGACCTCGGAGACCAGGGCCTGATCGCGCCGGCTGATCAGGTGCAGGTACTTGTACCGGCTCAGCAGGCCGCCGAACGACTCGGCCGCGAGCATCACCTGGAAGGCCCAGATTGGGCCCCGCTTGTAGAGCTCGACGATCCGGCGCTCCCGCACCGCCCGCTTCTCCGCGAGGGCGTCCTGGGCCACGAGCAGCTCGAGCGTGATCGAATCGAGCTGGGTGCCGAGCTCCGAGAGCTGCCGGTCGAGTTCGTTCACGAGGCGCGACGTGGCGTTCTTCTGGCGGTCGAGATTGACCAACTCGGTCGAGAGGTTGCGCTCGCGGCCCCGGAGCCGGGTGAGCTCGCCCTCGAGCTGGCCCCGCTCGCGCCGGATCGAGTCGAGCCGGGCCTGGTTCTCGCGGATCTGGCGGTCGAGCGGGTTCTGCGCGGCGGCGACCAGCGGCGCGAGCAGGGCCACGGTCAGCAGCGCCCCGGCGCGGCGCACCCTCACACCTCCTGGAGGTGCCGCCCCACGCTCGCGGCGCTCGCTACCAGGCCGAGGAGCATGCCGGCGAGCACGAAGCCCAGGGCCTCGGCGGGGGCGAAGAACCGGCCCTCGAGCACGAGCCGGTTCACCACCAGGAAGGCCCCGTAGCTCATGCCCAGGGCGAGGACGCCGCCCATCGCGCCCTTGAAGGCGCCCTCGAGCAGGAAGGGGAGGCGGATGAACCCGGACGTGGCGCCCACGAACCGCATGATGGCGATCTCCCGGCTCCGCTGCAGCACCGTCAGGCGGATGGTCGTGCCGATGATGATGATGGACGCCGCGACGAACGCCGCGCTGATCAGGAAGCTCACGGCCGCCGCGATGGACCGCAGCCGGTCGAGCTTGGCGATCCAGTCGCGCCCATAGCGGACGTCCTCCGTGAACCGGAAGCCACGGAGCCGCTGGGCGACCTCCTCGACGTGCACGGCGTCGCGGAACGCCGGCAGGAGCCGCACCTCGATGGACGCGGGGAGGGGATTCTGCGCCAGGTCGTCGAACACGTCCTGGAACTCCTCGAGCTCGGCGCGGGCGCGCCGCAGCGCCTCCTCCTCGGACACGTAGCCCGCGTCGGCGACCTCGGGGAAGGCGAGGATGTCCTCCATGGCCACGGTCGCCGCCTCCAGCGGGGTGCCGCGCCGCAGGTACATCACCACCTCGACCCGTTCGCCGACCTGTTCGATGGCCGCCCGCACGTTGATCCCCACCAGCATGACGAGGCCCACGACGAACAACGCGAACGCGATGGTCGTGACGGACAGCAGGGAGAGCACGGGAGTGCGGCCGAACGACCGGATGGCCTCGCGGAGGGCCAGCCTCATGCGGTGGGTGCCTCGCCGGCGGCGTCGTCCACGCCGGAGTCGTACACGATGGCCCCGGCCTCGAGCTCGATGGTCCGGAAGTTCGCCTGCCGGACGATGTCCAGGTCATGCGTGGCCATGAGCACGGCGGTGCCGTTGGCGTTGATCTCGCGGAGCAGCTGCACCACGCCGCGCGTCGCGCGCTCGTCGAGGTTGCCGGTGGGCTCGTCGGCGAGCAGCACGAAGGGGTCGTTGACGAGGGCGCGCGCGATGGCTACGCGCTGCTGCTCGCCCCCCGACAGCTCGTGCGGCAGCGCGCGCGCCTTCGCGGCGAGCCCCACCTGCGCCAGCACGCGTGCCACCTTGGGGCCGATGAGGTCGCGGCGGCGGCCCGTGACTTCGAGGGCGAAGGCCACGGTCACCTCCG
>DAINBS010000041.1:0-13903 GCA_036732805.1 Gemmatimonadales bacterium
TGGGGCGCTCCGACGAGCGGGTCCCCGGCAGGTTCACCCTCACGCCCTCGAGCCAGAGATCCTCGAGCCACGGCACCACCAATGGGCTCTCCGACGCGCCCAGCCACTCCATCAGCGCGGAGAACAACGCCGTGGGATCGGCCACCGGCTTGCCCAGGCGCTTGGCCAGCCGCCGCGTGGCGCGCCGCCGCTCCTTCTGGACGCTCGGTACTACCTCCTCGGCCAGCAGCTTGTACTGCACCCGTTCCGGGATGTCGCCGCCGGTGAGCCACTGCGCGAACGTGGGCGTGTCGTGCGTGCCCACGAGCGCCATGTCCGCCGCGGTGGGGGGGGCCACGTGCGGGTCCCCCGACGCCTGGAACTGGGCGAGGTACATCCCCCAGATCCGGTGGCGCGGCAGCGCCTCGTCGATCTCGGGCGGCACGGTGCCCAGGTTCTCGCCCACGATCTCGCACCGGTGACGCTGGGATTCCAGCGTCAGGATCGCGAACAGCTCCTCTGCCGGATACGAGACGTACGTCCCCTCGTGCAGTCCGAAGCCCTGGGGAATCCAGTAGAGTCGCGTCCACGCCATGATGTGGTCCACCCGGAGCACGCCCGCGAGGCTCACCTGATGCGCGATGGACGCGGCCAGATACTGGTGCCCCTCGCGGCGGGACGCCTCGGGCAGCACCGGCTTGAACCCCCAATCCTGCCCGCTCGGGAACCCGCCGTCGGGCGGGGCGCCCACGGACATGCCGTCGGCGAACAGCGTCTGCCGGGACCACGGATCGTAGCCGTCGGGATGGACGCCCACGGCGAGGTCCAGCCCCAGCCGAAACCCGTCACGATCGAACCGCTCCCGGAGGTCGTGGAGCTGCGCGCGCACGAGCGACTGCGCCACGAGGTGAAACCGCTCCTCCGCGGCGTCCACGTCCTGGGACGCCAGCATCCCGGCGCGCGCCGGTGCCGGCCAGGCGCGCCAGTTCCGCCCCAGGCGGGCCTGCCCGCCCCGGAAGCGGGCGTAGCGCACCAGCTCTTCGTCGAGCAGCGCCGCATGGGGCACAGGATGCTCCCACAGGGCCGCCCGAACCTCGGCGTCCGCCCGGGTCACATCGAGGGTCGAAGACCGCGGCGACGCCCGATGCGCGTCTTCCAGATCGAGCATCAGCTCGGACCAGAACAGCCGGCTCACCGGCGAGTACGGGCTCGGTTCCGGCCACTCCGTATTGAACGTGGGCGACAGCGGCAGGACGGTGACGAGGTCGCCGCCCCGCGCGCCCACCCATCGGCACAGCGTTTCCAGGTCCCGGAGGTCACCCAGCGAGCGGCTGCGCGCCGACCGGAGAGCGGCGAGCTGCGTTCCCACCCCCCAGCTCCGATGCGCCCCGGGTCGCCGGAACGCCAGCGTGGGCGCGGCGATGACGGTGCACGTGTCGCGCTTCCGCGCGGTCCCCACCGTGAGGCGGTGATAGCCGAAGGGCAGGGAGCCGGTCGCGCGCAACTCCGTGCCGACCACCGCGAGCGGTATGGTGCCACCGTCCTCCAGCATGATCTCCGCACGGACGGACCGGTTCGCGGGAACCGCCACCGGGGGCAGGACGCCGTCCCAGGCCACCAGGACAGGAGGTACGAGGGGGGGCCGTCGCCTGGCCGCGCGCCGGGCGCGCAGGGCCTCTTCGGCGTCACCGGGCCGCTCGATGGGAGCGCCCAGCGCGGCGCACACGCGTACGAGCGTCTCGGGCGCGACGACGATACGCCGGTCGAGGCCGTCCTTGTAGCGGGTGTGGACGCCCATCGCTTTCGAGAGGGACCGGAGCGCTCTCAGCTCATCCATGGTGCCTCGAACGGGAATCGCAATGGAGGCCCTCCTTGAGGGGCCGTCGGCGCCCGCGGGGGACCGGTACACGCTGCACGCTACACGTTGCGACCCGGCTCATGGGCGGGTCCCCACGTGGACCGCGACCGCCTTGCCGGCCTCGAGGTCCACCCGCACGCCGCCGAGTGAGTCTACGACCACGCTCCGCCCCGCGCAGGCCCCGCCAGCGAGTCCTCCCGTGAGCACGTCGCAGTAGATGCCGGCGGGCAGGGGCGTTGTGGCGTTCACGGCGACCGTGGTGTCTTCCAGGTTCAGGGCCACGAACCCGCGGTCGCCGCGCGAGAAGGCGATGGCGTTGGCGCCATTATCCCACCAACCGCCGATGCCGGTGCCTGCCACCGCCCGCCGGAAGTCCACCATCCTGGCAATTGCCGGATCGCGGTGCTCGCACACCCACTGGCCCACCGTCGCCGTCTCGAGGCTCGCGGCGCAGGTCACGTCGTTGGTGTTCCCGTTGGGGTCGGACGGGGGCCCCATCGAGTTCTGCGACGGGCACTGGAACGCGTAGCTCGACAGGATGGAGGGATAGCCGTAGGGCTGGGCCAGCATCCACACGTTGGCGAGGCGGAACACGTCGCCGTCCCGATAGCCGATGCCGCACTGGTGCTGGGTGTCGTGGTTCTGGAGGAACACCACGGCCTTGCCGGATGGCATGAGCCCCCACGCCGCCTCGGAGAACCGGGCCCCCGGCGGGCCGTTGGGGTCGAGCTGCGCGACATGCTCGCCGTTCAGGCCGCGGAACTTGTTGCCGACCCCCACGAACGTGAACTCGGTGACGTCGGCGGCACCGCCCGAGCCATAGCCCACGCCAAAGTAGTCGCGTGCCGACAGGGCCTCGCCCCCGCCGCCGATGACCTCGAGGAAGACGTACGGCAGGGGGCGCCCCTCGCCGGCGAGGGTCTGGTTCACGCGGTCCACGATGTCGTCCAGCTCCACCTGCTGGATGTGCTTGGCGGCGTCGATCCGGAATCCCGCGACGCCCAGCCGGGCGAGCCCGATCAGGTAGTCCGCGATGGTCTGCCGCACCGAGGCGCGCCCGGTGTTGAGGTCGGGCAGGGAGAACAGCTCGCAGTCCTGCACGTTGGCCGCGCTCTGGTAGTCGTTCACCGTGCAGGGTGCGTGGAAGTCGTCCAACGTGTACAGGCCCGGGTACTCGTACTTCGTGTAGGCCGTGCCGTTGCTGCCCACGCCCGGACTCGGTGTATTGGTCATGTGGTTGATCACGGCGTCCACGATGATGTCCACGCCCGCCGCCCCGCAGCGGGCCACCATGTCCGTAAACTCGGCGCCGGTGCCCGAGCGGCTGCGCGCGATGCTGTAGCTCACGGGCTGATACCGCTCGCTCCAGGGGTACGCGGGTGGCTCGAGGCTGTGCTCCTGCGGCGGTGACACCTGCACCGCCCGGAACCCGAGCGGACCCAGCACGGTCTCGCACTCAAGCGCGATGTCCGTCCACTTCCACTCGAACAGGTGGACCACCACGTCGCCGGCCGCCATGTGTCCGCTCGGGCGGTACGTGGGGTCGAGCGCGGGACGCGGGGTGGGCGTGCCCGACGGGGGCGGCGTAGTGGGGCCGCGACATCCCCAGGCGGGCGCCAGGAGCGCGAGGAGCGCGGTCAGCGCAGCGCGGGCGCGGCGGGCCATACGCAAACCAGCCCGGCCGCCAACAGGCGGCCGAGCTGATTCGCTCAGACATCTTCCGAACGTCTGTCTGGCCAGCACCCCCGATCAGTAGCCGGGGTTCTGAACCAGGTTCGGGTTCGCCACGATCTCGTTGGCCGGGATCGGGTAGAGGTTCCGGAAGGCCTCGGTCGTAGCGCCGGCCTGCGTGCCGCCCTTCCAGGCCCACACGCCGGCGGTCGTGAACTGGCCGAACCGGATCAGGTCCGTCCGGCGGTGCCCTTCCCACCACAGCTCGCGGGCCCGCTCGGCGAGAATGAAGTCCAGGTCCAGGTCACCGGCCACGATGTTGCCGTCGGTGTTCCCGTAGGCCCGCTCCCGCAGATCGTTGATGTAGCCCACGGCCTGCCCCATGTCCCCGGAGCCGCGCACCGCGCACTCGGCGTACATCAGGTACGCGTCCGCCAGGCGGAACATCGGGAAGTCCGTGTCGGGGTGTGTCTGGTTCGACCCCGCCGCCCCGTCGGACGTGATGTTCGTGTACTTCGGCGCAGCCCAGCCGTTCGGGAAGTCCGCGATTGTGCTGACCGCGAGGTTCTGCCCGTCGGTGTAGAAGATGGCGCGCGCGTCCGGGCTGTCATCCTGCGGCGCCTCGAACAGCGCCACCAACTCGGGCTTCACCCGCAGACCCCACCAGCAGAAGTCCAGCCCAAAATCGGCGGCGTTCATGCTGCCACCGCAGCCCGCGTGCGCCAGGAACGTCGTCCCGCCCCACGTCTTCGTGCGCAGGCCGTCGTAGGGGATCGCGAAGATGAACTCGGGCGACGTGTGGTTGTCCGCCAGGAAGTTGTCCGCGTAATCGTCGTTGAGCTGGTAGGGACCGCCGATCACGGCCGCGATCTCGGTGGCCGCATCGTCATAGTGCGCCGTGCCGGTGTAGACCTCGGCGTTCATGTAGACCTTGGCCAGAAGCATCGCCAAGGCGCCCTGGTCGGCGCGGCCGTACTCGCCCGCCCCGACGGCCGGCAGTTCGTCCCGGATGGCGTTCAGTTCGGCCACGACGTAGTCGTACACCTCCGCACGCGTGCTCTGCGTGGGCGGCGTGGACCCGATCCCGAAGTCCTCGGTGATGAGCGGGATGTCACCGAACAGGTCGATCCCGTGCCAGTAGCTCAACGCACGCAGGAACCTGGCCTCCGCCCGGAACTGGTGGACCTCGTCCATCATGTCGGTGTGGCCCCGCGCCGTGAGCGAATCGTCCGTCGTCTCGCGCAGGAACTCACCCACCATGGTCACCTGGTAGTACACCCGCGAGAACATCATCTGCACGAACTGGTTCGACGACGCCCAGAGGTGGGTCGTCAACTCGGGCAGGCCGGCATCGCCCCAGCCGATCACCGCCTCGTCCGTCGGCAGCTCCTGGAGCTGCCACAGCTGCCGGTTGTACTGGCTGAAGCCCTCGTCCAGCCGCCCGAAGTCCCCGCTGCCGTCGGGACCCCGCTGCCCGGTGAGGGACAGCCCGGCATACAGCTTTGCCAGGAAGGCCTTGTACGAGGCCTTGTCGGTGAAGATGGTTGCGTCCGTGACGGTGCTCTTGGGCTCCGTCGTTACGTCACACCCCGTCAGTCCCACGAGCAGGGCGGACGCCATGAACAGCAAGGAAATCCGTTGGTTTCGCATGGCTATATCCGTGGTTGCATGGTCTCGGTCGTCCAGACCCTGTCGTCAGAACCCGATGTTCACACCCGCCGAGAACGTGCGGGTGCGGGGATACCGGTTGTTGTCGATGCCGTTGAAGCTGGCGGTCGGATCCACGCCGCTGTAGCCCGTGATGGTAAACACGTTCTGCACGCCGGCGAACACCCGCATGTTGTTCAGCGAGGGCCCGAGCCGGTAGCCCAACTGGATGTTGTCCATCCGCAGGAACGACGCGTTCTCCACGTAGACGTCGGAGAAGTACTGCGGCGTCACGAACCCGTTCTCGAGCACCGAGCGGTGCAGGTTGTTGGGCCGCGCGGAGTTCGTCAGCGTGTTGTAGAACCCGCTGTTCGAGGCCACGTTGTTGTACACGTAGTTGCCCAGCTGCGCCAGCAGCGTGAAGGCGAGGTCGAAGCTCCCGTACCGCATCGCGGACGTGAAGCCCATGATCCAGTCCGGCGAGGGCTTGTGGAACGCCCGGCGGTCGTCCTGGTTGACGATGCCATCCGCCACGCAGACTCCCTCGTCGTCGCACTCGGTGAGCTGGTCCACATAGAGGTCCTGCTCGTTGATGGTGCCGTCCTCGTTCGTGTCCTCCCAGATCGGCTTGCCATCAGCATCCAAAATGTGCTCGTACACGAAGAACGAGTTCACCGGCCGTCCGGGCTCGAGCACCTGGATGTAGCTGCCCACGCCGCCGGAAATCGCGTCGCCCGAGAGGATCCGCTCGGCACCGCCGGCGAAGGGATCGATCACGACCAGCTCGTTCTTGTTGTACGCGAGGTTGAAGTTCGCGTCCCACCCGATCCCGCCGTCGGCGGCATCGGCGAGCATGGCGTTGAGGCTCAGCTCGAACCCCTTGTTCTTCATCTCGCCCACGTTGGTCGTGACCACGTTGGAGAGGTTCACGCCCGACGGCACGAGCACCGTGAAGATCAGGTCTTTCGTCGTCTTGGTGTAGAACTCGAGGGCGCCCGACAGCCGGTTGTTCCACAGGCCGTAGTCGAGCCCGAGGTTCCAGGAGGCCGTTTCCTCCCACTTGATGTTCGGGTCCGCGGCGCTCGGCCGGATGGTCGAGAAGTACTCGTTGCCGAACAGGACCTGGGACTGGGCGTCGCTGTACGTGTAGGACTTGTACTGCTGGTAGCTGTTGAAGGCCGAGTTGCCGTTCTTGCCCCACGAGAGCCGGAGCTTCAGGTCGGAGAAGGCGTCACCCAGGAAGTCCTCTTCCGAGATGCGCCAGGCGACGGCGGCCGACGGGAACGTGCCCCACTGGTTGCCCGGCCCGAACTTCGACGAGCCGTCGGTCCGGATCGTGGCCGTGAGCAGGTACCGGTCCTTGAAGGCGTAGTTGGCCCGGGCGAAGTAGGAACCGAGCTTGGACTCGTCCACCGTGAGGGTGGTCTGGTACAGCTGCGCGGTCGGAATCCCGTCGGGTCCGAGGAAGTCCGAGGCGAGGTCCTGCGCCAGCAGGAACGGCGTGTCCTGACGCCGCTGCGTGAAGGCGTACCCGCCCGTGAAGGTGAGGGCGTGATTCAGCGAGCTCCTGGCGTAGGTCAGGAACCCGTCGAACAGCGTGCTGGTCTCCGACGGCGTCCACCGGCTCACCTGGCCGTTCAGGCCCCGGTTCACCTGGTTCTTCTGGATCGACGCGAAGAAGCGCTGCGTCTGCGCGTTGGTGACCACGTAGCCCACCCGGCCGGTCACCGACAGACCCTCGAGGAAGGGGAAGGCGTACTCGCCGGTGATGTTCCCGAGGCTCCGGTAGGTGATGCCCCGGTCCAAGGAGAGGTTCATCGCGCCCACGGGGTTGGTGCCCGCGAGCGTGTTGTCCCACTCGAAGTACCCGCCGTACGGGCTGAGCGAGTCGAGCACCGGCTGCGTCGGCGCGAAGTTGTTGGCCGATCCGAGCACCGCGCCGCCCGTGAACTCGTCTTCGCTCCGGGCGCCCATCACGTTGGCCTGGATGCTCAGGTTGTCGTTCAGCAGGAGCTGGTTGAACGCCAGGTTCAGCGTGAGCCGCTCGTTGGACGTCGACCTGACCACGCCTTGCTGATTGAGATAACCGAGGGAGGCGCGGAAGCTCGACTTGTCACCGCGCGCGCCCACGACCACGGTGTGCTCCTGGCCGAAGCCGCTGCGCTGGACTTCCTTGTTCCAATCCGTGCTCGCTTCCCCCAGGTAGACCAGCTGCGAGGGTGCCTGGTCTTCCACGGCCGCGCGGAACTCGGCCGCGTTCAGGATGTCGGGGTTGGCCACCACGCTGGAGCCGGAGAGGGTGCCGGTGTACGACATGGCCCAGCCGACGTCGGACACGCCCTTGCCACCCCGGGTAGTGATCAGCACGACCCCGTTGGCGCCCTGCGACCCGTAGATCGCGGTCGACGAGGCGTCCTTGAGCACCGTGAACGACTGGATGTCGTTCGGGTTCAGGAAGTTGAGCGGATTGCGCCCGGCCGAGAGCCCGCCGCCAGGCGGGATGATCACGCCGTCGATGACGTAGAGCGGCTCGTTGCTGCTCGTGATGGACGTGCCGCCGCGGATCCGGATGGACATGCCGCCGCCCGGCTCGCCGCCGTTCTGCTCGGTGACCTGGACACCGGCCACCTTGCCGCGGATCAGCTCTTCGGGGCTCACGACGCGACCGGTGTTGAACTGCTCGGTGGTGACCTCGGTCACGACGCCGGTCAGGTCGCGCTTTTCCGACTCGCCGTACCCGGTCGCCACGATCGTCTCGAGCTGCACCGCCGCCGCCTGCATCGCGAGCTGGACGTCCGTCGTCCGGCCGGCGACCACCGTGATCGTGTCGATCACCTCGCGATAGCCGAGCATCCGCGCGCGCAGCACGTGCTCGCCCGCGGGGACGTCGATGAACGTGAAGCGGCCGTCCGTGCTCGTCTGCACGGCGCGGGACGCGAGGCTCACCGCCACGCGCGCCATGGGCAGTTGGTTGTCAGCATTGATGATCCGTCCGCTGACGGTGCCGGTCGCCTGCGCTGCGAGCTGGCCCGCGAGGGCCGCCACCGCGAGGAGAGCGACCAGACAGGATCTGACTCTGAACATCATGCGTACCTCCACAGCAAGTAGAAGGCCCCCCGTGGTGACCCGAAGCGGGGAGGGGTGGGTTCGTCCAACAATGACGGCCCGGCTTCGGGCTCCGTCGCCGCCCTCGGCGACAGTCAAACATCTGTGCGCGACCGGGCACCGCGCAATACCCGACTGTTTTGCTTTCATAAGTGCGACACCGTCCACAGAGTGAGACCCTAATCGAGGAACCGTTAAGGAAAGAAGAAGGCCGGGTGAGATTCTGAAGGACCGCCGGCAGACGAGGCCGGAATCGGCAGCTAAACTACGACAGATCATGCACATCCGTGCGTCCCGACCCCCCAAGTGCGCCCCGCCACGGTGCCACCGAGGAGTGCGACAGCCGGTTCGTCAAACGGTCCCGACGCGCCGGCCCTGACCGGGCGCGCCGCCCCTCACGGAGATTCCCGCAGCCAGGCGCGCGCGGTGGCCTGCTGGGTCGCGAGCGACACGAGGCAGTACGCCGCGAACCAGTAGAAGCCCGGTCCGAACGTGGCGGAGAACGTCACGAGCTGGGGCATGAACCCGGGGCCCGGCGGCGTCTGGCTCGCCCGTGCCGCGAGGTACGCGATGAGCAGGGCCATGGCGAACACGTCCGCCATGGACCACTTGGCGATCAGTTCGACGAATCCCAGCGTCCGCCGCCGGCGCGTCGCGTCGCCCTGGAACGCGGCCCAGAACACGAGCGCGCCCTTGGTGAACGGGACGATCACGCTGAACAGCAGGATCAGAGTCGCCGCCGTCGCACTGCCCACCCGGTACAGGTACCGCACCGATCCCAGGATGCTGCGGGTCTGGTAGTACACCTCGATCTCCGCCCCCGCCGCGAGCCGTTGCCCCAGCTGGTTGCCGATCTGGCTCACGAGGGCGCCCCGGAGCCCGCCCGGAAACGCGTCGAGCATCGGGAGCAGGGCGGGGTTGAGCATAGGCCGGAGCGACGCGACCGCGTCGTCGGAGAGGCCCTGGTCGAGCAGTTGCGGGGCCAGGCGGGCGACTCCCTGGGGATCGAGGGTCCCTCGCACGGTAATGACTGTCGCGAACAGCCCCGGCAGCAGGAGCGCGATCGAGATAGCGAGGCCCGCGAGGGCGAGCCCGCGGCGGCTGGGCATGGGCATGGTGACAAGCTCCGATTGGGTGACCGCTCCGGCCGGCGACCGGTGCGGCGTGCTCGGTCGAAGTTGACGCCGCCGCGGGCGGAGCGGCAAGCGTCCGGCGGCGCACCGCACCCTTCCCTAGATTCGACCGGGTCTACCCTCCCCGGACGGCCTCCATGTCCCGCCGACGCGTCCTCGCCGTGCTCGCGTCCGTTTCCCTCACGACCCCCGCGGCCGCGCAGCGTGGCTTCACGGTCGAGCAGGTCCGTTCCTACCCGTTTCCCGCGTCGCTCACCGCCGCCGCGACCGGCACACGCATCGCGTGGAGCCTGAACGAGCGGGGCCTGCGGAACGTCTACGTGGCCGAGGGCCCGGACTTCGCGCCCCGCCGCCTCACCGCCTACGACGCCGACGACGGACAGGAACTGAGCAGCATCGCGCTGTCGCGGGACGGTCGGTGGGTGGTCTACGTCCGAGGCGGGGATCACGGCGGCAACTGGGAGGACAGCCGGGTGGTCAACGCGACGCACAGCCCGACCCCGCCCGCGCTGCAGCTGCTTGCCGTCCCGTTCGATGGCGGCGTCCCGGCCGTGCTCGGCGACGGCAACGATCCCGCGATCTCGCCGCGCGGCGACGTGGTGGCCTTCGTGAAGGGCGGACAGGTCTGGACCGCGCCGATCGACGGCTCGCGGGCCGCGGCGCCGCTGTTCACGGCGCTGGGCACCAGCGGAGAGATCGCGTGGTCCCCGGACGGGACGCGGCTCGCGTTCGTCTCCGACCGCGGGGACCACGCGTTCGTGGGCGTCCACACGGACGCCCTGACCCCCATCCGCTGGCTTGCGCCCGGCGTCTCGCGCGACCGCAGTCCCCGGTGGTCGCCCGACGGCACGGGTCTCGCCTTCGTGCGGCTACCAGGTGCCGGCGGCGCCCCGGATTCCATCCTGGCCCGGCGCCACCGTCCCTGGGAGATCTGGACCGCGGACGCGGCAACCGGTCGCGGCAGCCGGCTCTGGAAGGCGCCGGAGACGCTCGCCGGTTCGGTGCCCACCACGCACGGCGCCACGAACCTCCACTGGGCCGCTGCCGGGCGGATCGTGTTCCTGTCGTACGAAGACGGCTGGCCGCATCTCTACTCGATCCCCGCGGCGGGCGGCAACCCGCTGCTGCTCACCGTGGGCGGCTACATGGTCGAGTACGTCTCGCCCAGCCCGGACGGGCGGTGGCTGGTGTTCGCCGCGAACACCGGCCCCGACGAGGGGGATATCGATCGGCGGCATGTGGTGCGCGTGCCCGTGGACCGGGCGGATCCGCAAGTCATGACGCCGGGGGACGGCAACGAGTGGCAGCCGGTGGTGACCGGCGACGGAGCCACGCTCGCGTTCATCGAGGCCGGCGCGCAGCGCCCTCCGCTCCCGGCGGTGATGCCGCTCACGGGCGGTCCGAGGCGGATGCTGGGTGCGGATCGCATTCCGGCCGACTTCCCGACCGCCCAGCTCGTGACACCCCGGCAGGTGGTGTTCCGGGCCTCGGACGGTGTCACCGTGCACGGCCAGCTGTTCGAGCGCGCGGGCGGCCCCGCCAAGAAGCCTGCCGTGATCTTCGTGCACGGCGGCCCGCCGCGGCAGATGCTGCTTGGCTGGCACTACTCTGACTACTACGCGAACAACTATGCCATGAACCAGTACCTGGCGGGCCGTGGGTTCGTGGTGCTGTCGGTCAACTATCGCCTCGGCATCGGCTACGGGTACGAGTTCCACCAGCCCGCCAACGCGGGCGCGCGCGGCGCGGCCGAGTACCTCGACGTGCTGGCGGGCGCGGCATTCCTGAAGGGGCTGCCGCAGGTCGACGCCACGCGGATCGGCATCTACGGCGGGTCGTACGGCGGGTTCCTCACCGCGCTCGCGCTCGCGCGGAATTCGGACGTGTTCGCGGCCGGGGTGGATCTCCATGGTGTGCACGACTGGACCATGGAGCGGGCGCGCGGCATGCTCACCCGCGAGCGCTTCGAGCAGGCGCCGGACAACGCCGCCGCGCTCGCCGTCGCGTGGCGGTCGTCGCCGGCGTCCGCGGTGGACGGCTGGCGGTCACCGGTGCTGCTCATCCACGGGGACGACGACCGCAACGTCCGGTTCGCGCAGACCACCGACCTCGTGCAGCGCCTCGTGGCGCGCGGCGTGCCGCACGAGGTGCTGGTGATCCCCGGCGACACGCATCACTGGATGCGGTTCGCGAACGCCGTGACCGTGGACTCGGCGACGGGGGCGTTTCTCGAGAAGCACCTGATGGGACGGGAATAACAGCGAGGCGATTACGTCAGAGGCGAGGGGCAGCGGGGCAGAGATGAGGTAGTGCCACCTTCTCTCTCCCCCTCTGCCCCGCTTCTCTTCTCCTAGTTGTTGTTCAGCATCTTCATCACTTCCTGCACGGCCACCTCCAGCTCCCGGTCGACCTTCTTCGCTTCGTCGGCCGGCGAGTTCTTCACCCACACGTCCGGTTCCACGCCGAAATTCTCGAGGTTGATGCCGAAGTTGTTGGGCTTGGTGGCGTCATACGTCACGACGAGCGACCCCGGCGTGCGGATCGTGCCGCCGTTGATGAGCGTGTAGCTCCCGGTCGCGATCACCGCGGCCGACGTTGGATTGCCGACGATCCGGCCCAGGGCCAGGTCGCGGAAGGCCTGGGGGGTCACCTCCGCGTCGGAGGCGGAGCGCCAGTTGATCATCATGACCTTGGGTCCGGCGATGGCCTGGCGGGGCCGCCGGCCCCAGCTGGGCGCGCCGCTGCGGCTGTTCCAGAACTCGTACGGGCGCCGCTCCAGGATGTCGATCAGCTCCTGGTCGATGTTGCCGCCGCCGTTGAACCGGATGTCCACGATGATGCCCTCCCGGTTCGAGAACCGCGTGATCTCGTTCTGGAACCGGGTGAGCGAGGGCTGGTTCATGGCGCGGATGTGCACGTAGGCAATGCGGCCACCGGTGGCCCGCTCGACGTAGTCGCGGTTGTCGGCCACCCACTCCTCGTACTTGATGTCGCTGAGCGAGGTGACCGTGGCGATCCGGACGGTGGCCGGGTTCCTCCCGTCCGGCGTCTTGGCGACGGTGACCGGCACGTACGGGTTGACGGCGGCGCTGAGGATCTTCCAGTAGTTGTCGCCGGCCTTGACGTCCTGGCCGTCGATGGCCAGCACGTAGTCGCCCACCGCCAGGTTGAGCCACTCCTTGTCGGCGGGACCGTCGCGGTAGATGTGCGCGATGCGGTAGCGCCCGTTGGCCGGCTCCAGCTCGACGCCGAGGTGGCGCGTGGTGTAGACGCGCGGCAGCTCGCGCGTCGCGGGGCCGCGCACGCCGGTGTGGGAGGCGTTGAGCTCGCCGATCATCGCATTGGCCAGATCGTAGACATCGTCGTTGCTGCCGACGTCCGCGAGCAGCGGCTCGTAGCGCTTCCGGATGGCATCCCAGTCCTTCCCGTGCATGTCCGCGTCGTAGAACCGGTACTTCATCACGCGCCACGATTCCTCGAAGATCTGCTTCCATTCCGCCCGGCGGTCCACCCGGACCGAGAAGGCGAAGCGCACGTTCTCGGGACGCGGGGTCCCCGCCCCGCCGATCGCGAGACGCTGGATCTGGAAGCCACGTCCGCCCCCGGGAGCTCCCGGCGGGCCGTCGTCGCCGTCCCCGCGGCCCGGGGCGCGGAAGTAGACCGTCTGCCGGTCGGCAGTCGGCACCATGCCGCCGAACGATCCCTCGGCGATGCGCCGCCGGTCGCGGCCGTCGATGCCTACCGAGAAGAGCCCGGTGTTCTGCGTGTCCGTGCCGGCCGCCGCTGCCGGCGGACCGAACCCGAAGCGGCCCGCGCCGCCGGCGGCGAAGTAGACCGTGCGGCCGTCGCGCGACAGGAAGAACGTCGAGACGCCCGGGCCGCCACGCGTGAGCTGCGAGGCACGCCGGTCGATCCCGGCGGTGTCCACCGCCATGGTCACGGCGGCCGGTGGTTCGTCGGCCGCTTCGGCGCGGTCCGGGGCCCCGCGACCGCGGGGCCGCGCGGGCCGGTTCCGCTCGCGCACCAGGGGGTCGTTGGGATCCTCGGTGAGGCGCGTGAGCGCCACCGCGAACAGCTGGCTCGTCGCACCGTCCCGGCTCGACGTGAACACGAGGGTCGTGCCGTCCGGTGTCAGGGCGGCGCCCATCTCCGTGAACGGGTTGGGCGTGAGGTTGTACTCCGCCTTGCCGCGGGGGTCGAACAGGTACACGTCGGCGTTCTGGTCGGCGTCGCGCCGCGCGTAGAGCAGCCACGTGTTGTCCGGCGCGTACTGCAGCAGGTTGTAGCCGCCCGCCGGATTGTGGGCCAGCTCGCGCGGATTGCCGCCCCCGGCCTCCACCTCCCAGATCCGGTTGTCCGCGACGTACGCCAGCTTCTGCGAGTTGGGGGCCCACGTGATGCCCGACTTGACGGACGCCTGCTCGGTGAGGCGGCGGCGCGTTCCCGCGGCGAAGTCGCACCCCCACACTTCCTCCTCGCCCGACTCGTCGGAGATGTACGCGAGACGCTT
>DAINBS010000042.1:0-13786 GCA_036732805.1 Gemmatimonadales bacterium
GCTGGCTGGCCCTCGCCACGGTCGACCGGGCCTGGGCCGCCACGCTGGGCGTCGGTCCCGCGCACGCCGACATCGCGTTGCTCCGCGCCGCCCTCGGTGCCTCGGCGTTCGCCGTGGCCACCGTGTGGTACGTCGGCAACCTCCTCCTGCTGTACCGTCAGATCGGCGCCGTCCAGGTCCCGCGGCAGGTGGGCGACCTCGAGATCGTCGAGCACGTGCCCCGCCGGTACATCCTGATGGGCGTCCTGCTCACCGGTGCCGTGCTTGGAGCGGTGAGCAGCCACGGGGCGGGGGACTGGTGGACGTTGCGGGCCCTGTCCGATGTCCCGGTGGAAACGGGCGACCTGGACCCGGTGCTCGGCCACCCGTCCGGCTACTACCTGTTCACCCTGCCGTGGGAGCGCACGCTGCAGCACTTCGCGCTCAGCCTGGCCGTCGTGGGCACGGCCCTGCTCGCGCTCCTGTACACCGCGGTCGGTGCCATCCGGCGTCAGGAGCGGCGCCTCGTGTTCGTCCCGTTTGCGCGCTGGCATCTGGCGGCGCTCTCGGGCACCCTCGCCCTGGCGCTGGCCTGGGGCTTCGCGCAGGAGCCCGCGCTGCTGGTGGGCGGACTCCGCGGCGACGCCTATGACGCGGTGCTGCGGGACGTGCGGATTCCGGTGGCGCTGGTGCTCGTCCTCATGTCGCTGGCCGTCGCGGCGGCGTCGCTGGTATGGCTGAAGGTGGACCGCGCGCGGGTCCCGGGAGTGGCCTGGCTCGCGCTCCTGGGCGCCATGGTGGTCGGCCGCTGGGTCGCTCCCTTGATGGCCGCCGCGGCCTGGGGCACGGAGGGCCGGACGGTAACCGAGCTTGCCGCCGCGTCCGCCCGCGCCCGCCGGGACGGCTTTCTCCTGGTCAGCGACACGGTCCCGCTCGCGCTCGCGCTCCCGGACCCCGGTTACGTCAACCGGCACGCGACGGATCTCGCGGAGGCTCCGCTGTGGGATGATTACGTGCTCCCGGGCGTGCTGAACCGCGCGGCCGGCACCACGACAACGGGCCGCGTCTACAGCGCGAGCCTCGCGGCGCTGCCGCGCCGGGGCGGCGCACCGGTGCCGGTGTTCCTCGCGGCGCGGGAACCGGACGAGACGGAACGGGCCGGCGACGCGCCAGGCGCGGCAGGCGTGATGACCGTCCTCGCCGCCCGCGCCGGGCCCGCCGGAACGCCGCTGTTTCTCCCGGTGCTCGAACGCCCCGATGCCGCGGTCCCGACGCCCACGGATCTGGAGCTCGCGGTGCGGGAGACCTGGTTCGCGCCGGCGGCCACGGGCAACGTCGTGACGCCGGGGGCCGCCCTGCCCACCGGCGTCACGGTCCGGGGACTGTGGAGCCGCCTGTCGCTCGCCTGGGCGCTCCAGTTCCCGGGTGTCCTCTCGGCCCGGCGGGTGCCGTCGGGCTCCGTGGTGGTCACGGAGCGCTCGGTGGCGGCCCGGCTCGCCCGGTACGCGCCGTTCGCGGCGTTCGGCACCGCGTGGCCCGTGATCGTCAATGGTCGCATGCTCTGGGTGGCGTGGGGGTATGTCGCCCGCGAGATCTATCCGCTCGGCACGGCGGTCGGCTGGCGTGACGAGCGGGTGCGGTACCTGCGCGCCGGCTTCCTGGGCACCGTGGACGCCGCGACCGGTGTCACGCGGGTCTATCTCGCGCGCGGCGCGGACCCGCTGAGCCGCGCGTGGCAGGGCGTCCTGCCCGAGCTGGTGGCCGGGTGGGACAGCGTGCCGGCGGCGCTGAGCGGCCAGCTGCGCTATCCGGAGGAGCTGTTCAACGCCCAGGTGCAGCTCCTGCGCGGCCAGGCGCGTCGCGCCCGCGTGGCGGAGCCGTACTGGTGGGTGGGGACGGCGCCCGGCGACACGGCGGTCCGGCTCCGCGTGCGCGCGGTGGACGAGGTCGCGCTCGAGCCGCGGGTGGCCGCGGTGATCGAAGGCGTACTGGAACGCGGCCAGCCCCGCCTCCGCGTGCTGTCGTACCCGGAACCCTACGCCTTGGCGGGCCCGTCCGAGATCGAGGCGGAGTTCGCCGCCGCCGCCCCCGGCGGGGCCACGATTCCCGGACGCCTGCGCGTCGTCCCGTTCGATGATGGCGCGGTGGCGCTCCAGGCCTTCTACGCCGACAGCGGGACCTTCATGGGCATGGTTGCCGGCTGGCAGGGGAGCGTGGGCACCGGGGCCACTCCACTCGAGGCCCTCCGTCACGTGAGCGCGCGCGGTGATGCGACGTCGATTCCGGGCGCCACGCCCTTCGAGGCGGCGCAGGAGTGGTTCCGCCGGCTCGACCGCGCGCGGTCGGAGGGCGACTGGACGGCGTTCGGCACGGCCTGGAACGGCCTGCGCCGGGCCCTCGGCCTGCCCGCCGGCCCGTCGCGAGTTGCTCCCCCCCCACCGAGGGACTAGCTTGACCCGCCCTGCCGCCGCACCCGGAACCATCGTCATCGCGCTCGGCGGCAACGCGTTGCAGCCGGCCGGCGAACGGGTGACGATCCACGACCAGTTCCGCCACACGCGGGAATCGCTCACGGCGGTGGTCGAGCTGGCCCGGGCCGGCTGGCACATTGCGCTCGTGCACGGGAACGGCCCGCAGGTCGGGGACGCCTTGGACCGCAACGAGCTCGCGCGGCCGCGGGTCGAGCCGCTCCCGCTCGGCGTCCTGGTGTCGGGGACCGCCGGCTGGATCGGGTACATGATCCAGCAGAGTCTCCAGAACGCGCTCGAGCGCGCAGGGGTCCGGCGGCAGGTCCTGACCACCATCATTCAGACGGTGGTCGCGGAGGCGGATGCCGAACTCGAACCGACCAAGCCCATCGGGCATGTCCTCGACGACGAGGAAGCCGCGCGGTATCGGGCGCGGGGCACCCGGATCGGGCGGGACGGCGGAGGACGCTGGCGGCGCTTGGCGCCGAGTCCCGTGCCCGTGGATGTCGTGGAGTGGGAAGCGGTGAGCCAGCTGGTTCGCGAGGGGAAGATCGTGATCGCCGCCGGCGGGGGCGGATCGCCGGTCTACCGCCATCCGGTGCTCGGGTGGGAGGGGATCGACGCCGTGGTGGACAAGGACCGGGTGGCGGCCATCCTCGCTACACGGCTCGGCGCGGACTCGCTGCTGATCCTGACGGACATCGACGCCGTATACGAGCATTGGGGGACCCCCGCGCAGCGGCCGCTCCGCACCCTCTCGGTGGCGGCGGCGGAGCGCCTGCTGGCCGGGGAGGGCCTGGGCACGGGCAGCATGCGGCCCAAGGTGGAGGCGGGGGTGAGGTTCGTGCGCGCCGGCGGACGCCGCGCCGTGATCGCGCACCTGGGTGAGGGCCCCGCCGCGCTGCGCGGCGAAACAGGAACGACGATCAGGGGAGACGACTCGTGAACCTGCATGAATACCAGGCCCGGGCGCTGCTCAAGGCGGCGGGAATCCCGGTGCCGGACGGGGAAGTGGCGACGACGCCCGCCGAGGCGGAAGCCATCGCGCGGCGCCTGGGGGGAACGGTGGTGGTGAAAGCGCAGGTCCATGCCGGCGGACGAGGCAAGGCGGGCGGCGTGAAGCTCGCCAAGGACGCCGCGGAAGCCCGGGCCCACGCCGGCAGGATCCTGGGCATGATCATCAAGGGCCTCACGGTCGAGAAGGTCCTGGTGGTGCCGGCTGCCGAGATCGCGAGCGAGAGCTACGCCGGCGTGATCCTCGATCGCGCGTCGCAGCGGCCGGTGTTCATGGTGAGCCCGGCCGGCGGCATCGACATCGAGGAAGTTGCCGCCAAGACGCCCGAGAAGATCCTCAAGCTCGGCGTGGATCCACGCTACGGGCTGCTGCCCCACCAGGCCATGCGGCTCGGGTTCTTCCTGTACCGGGACGTGGCCCAGGCGCGGCCTGCCGCGGTGATCCTCCAGCAGCTCTATCGCGCCTTCGTGGACGCGGGGGCGTCGCTAGCCGAGATCAACCCGCTCGTCACGACCCCCGGCGGAGCGGTCGTGGCGCTCGACGCCAAGATCGGCGTGGACGACAACGAGCTCGAGCGGAAGCCCGCCATCGCGGCGCTGCGCGACGTCTCGGCGGAGAACCCGGCCGAGGTGAAGGCCCGGAACGCCGGACTCTCGTTCATCAAGCTGGACGGCGCCGTCGGTTGCTGCGTCAACGGAGCAGGACTGGCCATGGCCACGATGGACCTCGTGAAGTACTACGGGGGCGAACCCGCGAACTTCCTGGACATCGGGGGCAGCAGCAATCCCGACAAGGTCGTGACCGCACTCGAGATCATCACGTCCGACCCCAACGTCAAGGCGATCCTGTTCAACATCTTCGGCGGCATCACCCGGTGCGACGACGTGGCGAACGGGATCGTGGCGGCAACCAGCCGGACGAAGCTCGCGGTGCCGATCGTGATTCGCCTGACGGGAACCAACGAGGAGCGGGCCGTGCAGATCCTGCAGCAGGCCGGCTTCAGCGCGCTGACGGACATGGACGAGGCGGTGGAGCGGGCGGTGGCGCTCGCGGGGAGGGGGGCATGAGCATCTTCGTCGACCGCAACACGCGGCTGGTGGTGCAGGGCATCACCGGCCGGGACGGATCGTTCCACACGCGCCAGATGCTCGACTACGGCACGAACGTCGTCGCCGGGGTGACCCCGGGGAAGGGCGGTCAGAGCTTCGAGGGCCGTGTGCCGATCTTCAACACGGTGGCCGAAGCGGTGACCGAGACCCGGGCCAATGCTTCCGTCATCTACGTCCCCGCGCGCTTCGCGGGGGACGCGGTGTACGAGGCGGCGGACGCGGGGGTCGAGCTCGTGGTCTGCATCTCCGAGGGGGTGCCCGTGCTGGACATGACGCGCGTCATGCCCTACCTCCGGGAGCGCGGGGCCCGGCTCATCGGGCCCAACTGCCCGGGCGTGATCTCCCCCGGGCAGGCGAAGGTCGGTATCATCCCGGGCCAGATCTGCCGCGAGGGCTCGGTGGGGGTCGTGTCCCGCAGCGGGACCCTGACCTACGAGGTCGTGCACCAGCTCACGCGGGCCGGGTTCGGGCAGACCACCTGCGTGGGCATCGGGGGCGATCCCATCATCGGCACGAACTTCATTGACTGTCTCCAGGGCTTCCAGGCCGACCCCGCGACCAGGGCGATCGTCATGATCGGCGAGATCGGGGGGACGGATGAACAGCAGGCGGCGGAGTTCGCCAAGGCCAAGGTGACGAAGCCGATCGTGGGGTTCATCGCCGGACAGACGGCCCCGCCGGGACGGCGCATGGGGCACGCCGGCGCCATCATCTCCGGGGCGAGCGGCACGGCCGCCGAGAAGATGGCGTCGTTCGAGCGGTGCGGGATTGGCGTGATGAAACGGCCGGCGGACGTCGTGCCGTTGCTGAAAGAGCGGCGCGTCACTCCGTGAAGCTGCCCGAG
The DNA here is from genome assembly GCA_036732805.1 of Gemmatimonadales bacterium. GTDB lineage: Bacteria > Gemmatimonadota > Gemmatimonadetes > Gemmatimonadales > GWC2-71-9 > JAOTWJ01. Next base: position 5,416 of record DAINBS010000042.1, read on the forward strand.
CTGCTGGATGCCGATCGGATCGTGCTCGGTGCTCCCGGCGAGACCGTGCGCGACGTGGCGCGCCTGCTGATGCAGGCGGTGATCGCGTCCGGGCACGTCCGCGATCCCGAGCGTCTGGAGGAACTGCTGGCCGACGCCGTGCCCAGCGAGGCGGTGACGGTCGGCCAGCGGGCCTTCCTGCTGCACTTCCGGACCGACTCGGTGGACGGCGTGGTGGCCGCGCTCGCCGTCACCGCCGACCCCGTGCACCGGCAGCACGACCCGGCCAAGGAGTCCCGCGTGGTCGCGATGCTGCTGGCGCCGTCCCGCGAAGGCTCGGTGTACCTGCGGGTGCTCGCCGCCTTTGCCGGCGCGCTCGCGCGGGACGAAGTGATCGAGGCGCTCCAGGCGGCGGGTTCGGCCCACGAGGTCCTCGCGTCCGCGGTCCTCGCGGACGTGGACGTGCCCGACGACGTGCTCGTGCGGGACCTCCTGAGCCGTCCCCTCGTCACGGTGGCTCCGGAGACCCCGCTGGTGGAGGCGGCCCGCCTCATGGTCCGCCACGGGGTGGCGGCCCTGCCCGTGGTCTCGGAAGAGAACGAGATGCTCGGGCTCGTGAGCCACGGCGAGATCCTGCAGTACCTGCTGCCCCGGCACTCGGGCCGGGGGGGGTCGTCCGGGGAGTACCCGGCGCCGGGCCGCCCGGCGCGGCTCTCGACGAGCGTCATCCGCGAGGTGGCGGTGCGCGACGTCATGGACCGGAGCGTCCTGTGCCTCTCCGAGGAGCAGTCGCTCACGGAAGCGGCGTCGCTCATGGTGAACCGCAAGCTCGAGCGGGTCCCGGTGGTGCGGGAGGGCGCGCTGGTGGGCGTGCTCGCGCGCGAGGACATCGTGCGCCGCCTGTTCGGGCCCTGACCGCGAGCACAACCGTACCCCGACACGAGGAGCCGATGGCCGCTGGAACCCAGACGTTGGCGATCATCAAGCCCGATGCGGTGGGGTCGGGGAAGGCCGGGCGGGTGCTCGCCCACCTCCAGGCGGCCGGGTTTGCCGTCCGGGCCCTCCGCATGGTCCGGATGACCCGGGCGCAGGCGGAGGCCTTCTACGCGGTCCATCGGGGGCGGCCGTTCTACGGCTCCCTGTGCGCGTTCATGACCTCGGGACCCTGCGTCCCGATGGTGTTGGAGGGCGGCGACGCGGTGGCGACCCTGCGGACGGTCATCGGCGCCACCGACCCGGCCGAGGCGGCCGCGGGGACGGTGCGGAAGCTGTACGCGGAGTCCAAGGAGCGGAACGCGATCCACGCGTCGGACTCCGACGAGAACGCGGCGCGGGAGATCGCGTTCTTCTTCAGTGACGCGGAGCTCACCGGGCTCTGGGGCTAGCGGCGCTTCGTTGACGCAAGTCGCTGTCAGGAGTACGTTTACTGGCTATGTTGCAGGTGGACTTGCGTGCGGCGGCGGATGGCCCGGTCGAGACGAATGCCGAGGTCCCTGTGGCCGATCCGGCGTTGGCGGACCTCGACCCCGCCCCGATCCGGCCCGTCGTGGTTTCCGGCCGCCTCATGGCGTCCGGACCCGGGTCGTACTACTGGGAAGGGCGGGTGCGCACCGAGGTCCAGGTTACCTGCCGGCGCTGTCTCGCCACCGTCACGGCCGAAGTGGCCGACGAGGTGCGGCTGCTGTTCACGGAGGATGAGGACAACGACGATCCGGCCGCGGTGGCCATTCCGCCGCGGGCCACGGAGATCGAACTTGCCGAGGTCATCCGGGAGGCGCTGATTCTGGCGGTTCCCGAGTTCCCGCTCTGCCGGGACGACTGCCGCGGCCTGTGCCCCCGCTGCGGGGCGGATCTGAACGACGGCCCGTGCGGGTGCCGTCCTGAAGCTGACCCCCGGTGGGCCCCGCTCCATGCGCGTCCCACCCGGCCCACCGACGAGGAATGAGGTAGGCATGGCGGTACCGAAGCGCAGGACCTCCAAGGCGAAGAAGCGCAAGCGGCGCACGCACTACAAGGCGGCACCGGTGGCGGTGCAGGCCTGCCCGCGGTGCGGCGACCCGAAGCGGCCGCACCGGGTATGCCCGAGCTGCGGCTACTACGCGGGCAAGAAGCGCGTCGAGGTGGGCGAGGGCGCGTAGCGGATGCGCATCGCGGTGGTCGCGTGAAGCGCCCGCTGGCTCGGATCGTCGCGACGGCGCGCTACACGCCGGAGCGGATCGTCACGAACGCCGACTTCGAGCGCACGCTCGACACCTCGGATCAGTGGATCCGCGAGCGCTCCGGCATCCGCGAGCGCCGCTATTCCCGTGACGACGAGACGATCGCCTTCATGGCGTCGGACGCCGCCCGCCGCGCCCTTGCCGACGTGCGGCTCACGCCGGAGGACCTCGACGCGATCGTCGTCGGGACGGCGTCCTGGGACCGGCTGCTGCCGTCGCAGGCGTGCGACGTGCAGGCGGCCCTCGGCGCGACGCGCGCCGCCGCCTTCGACGTGGGCGCGGCGTGCAGCGGGTTCCTCTTCGCCGCCACGGTGGCCGAGGGCCTCATGGCGAGCGGCGTCGGGCGCACCATCCTCGTCGTGGGCGCCGAGCGGCTCACGCGCATCATGGACGAGACGGACCGGTCCACCGCCATCCTGTTCGGCGACGGGGCCGGGGTGGTGGTGCTCCAGCCGGCGACGGACGCGCGGGGCATCCTCTCCGCGTACGTGAAGTCCGACGGGACGCTGGGCAACCTCCTGTACCGGTCGGGTGGCGGCAGCCTCGAGCCCCCGTCGGCGCAGATGATCGCCGACCGGTCGTACTACATCAAGATGGCGGGCCGCGAGGTGTTCAAGTCGGCGGTGCGCTCCATGGCGGACGCCTGCGATCAGGCGCTCCAGCAGGCCGGGCTGACGGGCGAGCAGGTGGACGTGCTGATCCCGCACCAGGCGAACATCCGGATCATCGAGGCGACGGCCAAGCACGCCGCCATCCCGATGGACAAGGTGTTCGTGAACGTGGACCGGTACGGCAACACGTCCGCGGCGTCCATCCCCATCGCCCTCGACGAGGCGGTCCGCAGCGGCCGGGTGCAGCCGGGCATGGTCGTGCTGCTGGTGGCCTTCGGTGGGGGCTTCACCTGGGCGTCCCTGGCGGTGCGGTGGTAGACGCGGTCCTCCTCTGCCCGGGGCAGGGAGCGCAGCGGGTGGGGATGGGGAAGGACCTTGCCGACCGCCATCCGGCGGCGCGCGCGGTGTTCGAGCAGGCCGACACGGCCCTCGGGATCGCGCTCTCCCGCCTGATGTGGGAGGGGCCGGAGGACGAGCTCACGCTCACCCACAACGCGCAGCCGGCCATCCTGGTCCACAGCCTGGCGGCGCACGCCGTCGTGCGCGACCGGCTCCGGCCGGTGGTGGCGGCGGGACACTCGCTCGGCGAGTACACCGCCTACGCCGCGCTCGGCGCCCTCGACGTCGCGGACGCGGTGCGTCTGGTCCGCCGCCGCGGCGAGCTGATGCTCGAAGCGGGCGCGCGCCGCGCCGGCGCCATGGCTGCCGTCATCGGCCTCGACGGTGACCGGGTGGCCGCGGTCTGCGCCGAGGCGAGCGACGCCCACTGCGTGGTAGTCGCCGCGAACTTCAACGCCGCCGACCAGACCGTGATCTCCGGCGACCCCGCCGCAGTCGAGCGCGCGGGCGCCGCCCTCAAGGACGCGGGTGCGAAGCGGGTGCTGCCCCTCAAGGTGAGTGGGGCGTTCCACTCGCCGCTCATGGCAACCGCGCAGGAGGGGCTCCGGGCCGCGTTGGCCCGCGTGCCATTCCACGACCCCGCCGCGCCGGTCATCGCCAATGCGACGGCCGAACCGGTGCGCGACGCCACGACGGCCAGGAGCCTGCTCGACGCACAGCTTACGGCGCCGGTGCGGTGGGTCGAGTCCATGCGCCGCGCCGCGGTCGTGGGCAACGGCGCCCGCTTCATCGAACTTGGACCCGGGAACGTGCTCGGCGGGCTGCTCAAGCGGATCGTGCCCGGCGCCGCGGCGCTGAGCCTCGGGACGGCCGCGGAGGTCGAGGCGTTCCTCGACGGGCCGGGCGGGGCGTGATGGACCTGACGGGAAAGGTCGCCCTCGTGACCGGCGGGTCGCGCGGCATCGGGCGCGCCATCGCCGAGACCCTGTACGGCGCCGGCGCCAGGGTCGCGATCCTCGGCCGTGACACGGGCCGGGCGGAGGAAGCGGCGCGGACCCTGGGCGAGCGCGCGTGCGCGGTGACCGCCGACGTGAGCGATGCCGCCCAGGTCGCCGCCGCCGTCTCGGCGGCGGAGCAGGCGCTCGGTCCGGTGGACATCCTGGTGAACAACGCGGGGCTCACCCGCGACGGACTGCTCGCCCGCATGAGCGGCGACGACTGGGACGCGGTGCTCGACGCCAACCTCAAGGGCGCGTTCCTGCTGACGAAGGCCGTGACGCGCGGCATGATGAAGCGGCGGTGGGGACGCGTCATCAACATCACGAGCGTGGTGGGCCTGATGGGAAACGCGGGGCAGGCCAACTACGCGGCGTCGAAGGCGGGGCTCATCGGCCTGACCCGGGCCGTCGCCCGCGAGCTCGCGTCCCGCAACGTGCTGGTGAACGCCGTGGCACCCGGCTTCATCGACACGGACATGACCCGCGCGCTCACCGACGCGCAGCGGGCCACCCTGCTGGCCCAGATCCCGCTGGGTCGGCTCGGCCAGGGCGGCGACGTTGCCCGGGCCGTGCTCTTTCTTGCATCCGATCACGCCGACTACATTACGGGCCAGGTGCTCGTCGTGGACGGCGGCATGGTGATGTAGAACCCTCTTCGCACGAGGACGCAATGAGCGGCATCGAGGACAAGGTCAGAGACATCATTGCCGAGGAACTGGGCGTCGAGCGGGAGAAGCTCACCGACGACGCGAGCTTCATGGAGGACCTCGGAGCCGACAGCCTCGACCAGGTCGAGCTGGTCATGGCGTTCGAGAAGGAATTCGACATCGACATCCCCGACGAGGACGCCGAGAAGATGCGGACGGTCGGTGACGCGCTGAAATACCTGCACGAGAAGATGGGGAACAAGTAGTTGGCCGCCCGTCGCCGGGTGGTGGTGACAGGCCTGGGGGTGGTCTCACCCCTGGGCCTGAATGCCAATGAGACCTGGAACGGTCTGATCGCGGGGCGTTCCGGGGCCGCGCGGATCCGACGGTTCGATCCGTCCGAGCTGGAAGTCCGGTTCGGCTGCGAGGTCAAGGACTTCGATCCGTCCCCGTACATCGATCGCAAGGAAGCCAAGCGCTACGACCTCTTCCTCCAGTATGCGGTCGCGGCGGCCACCCAGGCCATGCAGGACGCCGGCCTGGGCGAGCGGGTGCCCGAGCCCGAGCGGGCCGGGGTCCTGATCGGCTCGGGGATCGGCGGCATCGGCACGTTCGAGGAGCAGTGCCGGATCTCGCTTACCCAGGGGTACAAGCGGGTGTCGGCCTTCTTCGTGCCGATGTTCATCCCGGACATCGCGTCCGGGGTGGTTTCCATCCGCACCGGCGCCAAGGGGCCGAACTACTGCACGGTGTCCGCCTGCGCCTCGTCGGCGCACGCGATCGGCGAGGCGTGCCGCCTGATCCAGAACGGAACGGCGGACGTGATGATCACGGGCGGCGCCGAAGCCGCCATCACTCCCCTGGCCATCGCCGGGTTCACGAACATGAAGGCCCTCTCCGCGCGGAACCACGAGCCGGAGCGGGCCTCCCGCCCGTTCGACCGCGGGCGCGACGGGTTCGTGATGGGCGACGGGTCGGGCATCGTGATCCTGGAGTCGCTCGACCACGCGCGCGCGCGCGGCGCGCGCCTCTACGCCGAGGTGCTCGGCTACGGCATGAGCGCGGACGCGTACCACATCACCCAGCCCGCGCCGGGCGGTGAAGGGGCCATGCGGGCCATGCACGCCGCGTTTGCCGACGCCGCCGTCGCCCCCGCGCGCGTCGGGTACATCAACACCCACGGGACCTCGACCCCGCACGGCGACGCGGCCGAGGTGGCTGCCATCAAGGAAGTATTCGGCGAGCACGCCCGCCGGGTGGTGGCGGGGTCCACGAAGTCCATGACCGGCCATCTGCTGGGCGCGGCCGGCGGCCTCGAGTTCGCCATCAGCGTGCTCACGATCGTCAACGGCGTGATTCCACCCACGATCAATCTGGACGACCCCGACCCGGCGTGCGATCTCGACTGCGCGGCCAACGGGCCCGTCACACGGACGGTGGACGTGGCGCTGTCGAATTCGTTCGGGTTCGGCGGACATAACGTCAGCCTGCTGGTCGGGCGGTATGCCGCCTAGGCAGCGGCCCGCCGGCCCGCCGGTGCTCATCATCGTCGGCTCCGAGTCCGATCGGGAGCGCGTCGAGCCCGCCATGAAGGCCCTCGATGAAGCGGAAGCGAGGTACGACTTCGTCGTCTCGTCCGCCCATCGCAACGCCGAGCAGACCGCCCAGATCGCGCGGGACGCCCGCAGCAAGGGCTACCGGGTGATCATCGCCGCGGCCGGACTCGCGGCCGCCCTCCCGGGCGCGGTGGCGGCCCTGACCGACCTTCCGGTGATCGGGCTGCCGCTTGACGTGGGGCCGCTCCGCGGGGTGGACGCGCTGTATGCCATCGCCCAGCTGCCGCCGGGGTGCCCGGTGGGCACGGTCGGCATCGGGATGGCCAGGAACGCGGGCCTGCTCGCCATCCGGATCCTGCGCTCCGCGAGCTGAAGGCCCCAGGCCCCTCCCAACCCCCCCGACTGTCACAATCCGCCCGCCCCCCGTGTCCCTCGAATGACCATGGTGGGTTCGCCAGCGGCCGGCGTAGGGCCGTGGGCGAGCGGTCGCCAAGGGGCGGCCCGTTCTCCCCCTGCCGTGCCATACCCGGGAGCCTGTACTGTTATGGGCGAAGGGGAGGTGGCATGGCGGGAGTCCGAACGGACGCCGGCGACGCTGCGGCTATCGACGATGCGGCTATCGTGGAACGTGTGTTGCGCGGAGACGCGGAGGCGTTCGGCGTGCTGGTGACTCGGTATCGGACGGCCTACGGCCGGTTCGCGGTGAGTCTCTGCGGTGACGTGGACCTCGCGGCGGACGCCATGCAGGAAGCGTTCATCCGAGCATACGATGCGCTCGCCACCTGCGAGCATCCGGACCGGTTCGGGGCGTGGTTCTTCCGGATCCTGCGGAACCAGTGCCACAACCATCGGACCCGGCGCCCGGCCCAGGTGTCCCTGGAAGGGGTCAACATGCCTGCTCCGGGTGGGGCGGACGGCCGGCTGGAACGCGCCGAGTTGCGTGGCCAGCTCGAAGCCGCGCTGGCCCGGCTGCCGGAGTCGCAACGGGAGGCGCTGCTGCTGCGGCACGTACAGGGGCTTTCTTACGGTGAAATGGCGGACCTGCTTGGCGAACGTGAGGACCGCCTCCGCATGCGTGTCCACCGGGCACGCGATGCAATGCGGCGTGAACTGGAGGGCGGGCATGCCTGACGACCGTCGCTGGAGCGACGACGCGCAGCGGTACCTGGACGGCGCGGGGCCGCTGCCCCACGATCCGCGCGAGCGGGGGGAGGCCACGCGGCTCGAGACGGCGTTCGCCGACTATGGCGAGGCGCTGCCGCCACTGGACGGCCGGCTCGACGCCCGCGTCATGGCGGTGCTCGGGCGCCGGCGGCGGGTTGCACGGGTCGCATGGTGGCGCTGGCTCGTGGAGCCGCGCATGGTGCCGTTGCGTCCGGCGCTCGCGGCGGCCGCCTTGCTCGCGCTCGTGGCGCTGACGTCGGTCGTGACGGTCGGCATCGGGCGGCCGGGGCGCGACGCGTCCCCGCCGCTCGCCTCGGACGCGGTTCCGCCTGGCACGGTCCTCGTCCGATTCGAGCTCGAGGCGCCGGACGCGGGGCGGGTGACGCTCGCGGGCTCGTTCAACGAGTGGAGCGACTCGTCCATCGTGTTCTCGCGCGCGGCCGGCAGCCCGGTGTGGTCGGTGACGGTGGCGCTGCCGCCGGGCCGCTACCAGTACCTGTTCGTCGTGGACGGCGACCGGTGGATTCCCGATCCCGCCGCGCACGCGCAAGTGGAAGACGAGTTCGGACAACAGAACAGTCTGTTGGTGGTCGGCCCGAGGGGGGTGGTGCGGTCATGAGAATTCTCTGGTGGTGGGTGTGCGTGGCCGCGACGATCGGCGCCGGGCGGCTCCCCTTGGCCGCCCAGGAGCCGGATGTGCGGCGGGAACTCACCCAACGTGGCGCTCCGCCCGCGTTCGTGGATGCCGTGATGGCGCAGATCACGGCGGCGCGGGAGGCCGGATTGCCGGTCGGACCGGTGGCCGACAAGGCGCTCGAGGGTTGGGCCAAGCACGTGGCGGCCCCGCGCGTCGAGACG
>DAINBS010000043.1:0-13705 GCA_036732805.1 Gemmatimonadales bacterium
CTGGGGATTGCAGCCTCAGGCGCCTGCGGCCTCTCCGCCCTCCGGTCTCACGGCGTGCTCGGGAGCCGGCTGCGGCCTGCGCACCGGCCCGGTACGCCCCCTATCTTTCTCCCGCTAACCTGCGGCGACTTCGGCACCGGCCCGGGTCGGGCCGGCCTGCCTGGCGCCATATGTGAGGGGGATGGGGCATGATTCAACGACCACGCTGGATGGCACTGAGTGCCGTGCTCACAACGGCGGCCTGCGGAGCGCCGCAGCCGCCGGGGACGGCGCTCGAGAGCTTCACGCCCGACGACCTCGCGGCCGATATCGCGGTGATCGCCTCGGATTCGTTCGCGGGCCGGGCGCCCTCGTCGGTGGGCGAGGACCGCACCATGGCCTTCCTCGAGGCCGAGTTCCAGAAGCTCGGGCTCGAGCCGGGGAATGGAACGAGCTGGTACCAGGAAGTGCCGCTCGTCCGCACCACGGTCCAGCCCGGGCCCGAGCTGGTGGTGCAGGGCGGCGGCGCGCAGGCCCGGTTCCGATACGGCAACGATTTCGTCGCGTTCTCGCGGCGGCTCGACGAGTCGGTGGCGCTCGACGCGTCTCCGCTGGTGTTCGTGGGCCACGGGGTGGTGGCCCCCGAGTACGAGTGGAACGACTACGCCGGTCTCGACGTGAAGGGCAAGACCGTGGTCGTGCTCGTGAACGATCCCGGCTTCGCCACCGGTGACACCACCATGTTCCGTGGCCCCACGATGACGTACTACGGCCGCTGGACCTACAAGTTCGAGGAGGCCGCGCGCCAGGGCGCGGCCGGCGTGCTGATCGTCCACGAGACCGCGCCGGCCGGATACGGCTGGGACGTGGTGCAGAACAGCTGGACGGGGCCGCAGTTCAACCTCGTGTCCGCCGACGGCAACGTGGGCCGGGCCGTGGTGGAGGGATGGGTCGGACTGGAAACGGCCCGGGCGCTGTTCCGGCTGGCGGGGCAGGAATACGACAGCCTCAAGGCGAAAGCACAGGTCCGCGGGTTCACCGCGGTGCCGCTCGACGTCACGGCGTCGGTCGCGCTGCGGAGCGAGATCGTGCGGTCCACGTCCCGCAACTTCATGGCCCGGCTGCGCGGCACCGATCGCGCCGACGAGTACGTCATCTACATGGGCCACTGGGACCACTTCGGCACCGATCCCAACCGCGAGGGGGACCAGATCTTCAACGGCGCGGAGGACAACGCGACCGGCGTGGCTGGACTGCTGGCCATGGCGCGGGCCTACAAGGCGCTCGCGACCCCGCCGTCACGCTCGGTGCTGTTCCTGGCCGTCACCGCCGAGGAGCAGGGGCTGCTCGGCTCCTCGTACTACGCCCAGCAGCCCGCGGTGCCCCTCGAGAAGACCGTCGCGGCGATCAACATGGACGGCATGAACGTGCTCGGCCCCATGCGGGACGTCATCGTCGTCGGGCTCGGCATGTCGCAGCTGGATGACTACGTCCAGGCGGCGGCGGCCGAGCAGGACCGCACGGTGAAGCCGGACCAGGAGCCCGAGAAGGGCTATTACTACCGCTCGGACCACTTCCCGTTCGCGAAGGTGGGCGTGCCCGCGCTCAACGCCGGCTCAGGCCAGGATCACGTCGAGCACGGCGTGGAGTGGACGCGCGCCCGGGAGGAGGAGTATCGCCTCCAGCGATACCACCAGCCGGGCGACGAGATGCTCGACAGCTGGGACCTGAGCGGCCTGGTGCAGGACCTGCAGCTGCTGTTCACGGTGGGATACCGGCTCGCGAACAGCGACGCCTTCCCGAACTGGCGGGAAGGAACAGAGTTCAAGGCGGCCCGGGATGCGATGATGCTGGGAGCGCAGTGACGGGGGGATAATGCGGGATGAAGCGGGATGGAGCGGGATGTGGGGCGAGGAGCCCGGCATCCCGCTCTTTCCGGCATCCCGCCCTATCCCGCTCCCTTGAGCACCCCGATGTACGGCAGGGTCCGGTAGCGGTCCTTGAGGTCCAGTCCGTATCCCACCACCCACACGTCCGGAATCTCGAACCCCACGTAGTCCACCGGCGCCGGCACTTCGAGGCGCGACGGCTTCGTGACCAGCGCACAGGTCCGCAGGGACGCCGGGCGCCGCACCCCGAGCAGCTCGCGCACGTACGCAAGCGTGTGGCCCGTGTCGACGATGTCTTCGACGACGACGACATGCCGGCCCCGGATGCTCTCCCGCAGGTCCATGATGAGCCGCAATGCCCCGCGCGTCGTGCCGCGCGAGCCGTAGCTCGACAGCGCCAGGAAATCGACGGCATTCGGGATGGGCAGCGCCCGCGCGAGGTCGGCCAGGAAGATGAACGCGCCCTTGAGGACGGCCACGAGCAGGAGGTCGTCGGCGTCCCGGTGGTCGGCGGCGATCGAACCCGCCAACTCCTGCACCCGTGCCGCGATCCGGTCGGCCGGGATGAGGACTTGCGGGTCGTGGGGGGGCGGGGTTGTCATGCCGGGAAACTGTCCCGCGGAACACGGTCCCCGCCAGCCACCCGGCGCGCGTCACCGGGCGCACGCCGAGTCCCTGGCGCAACTGCGCGGCGTCCAGCCCGTCCCGTGTCACCGGCTCACGGACGCCGATCCGACAGGCGGACGCCGTCTGCTGTGCCACGAGTGCGCCCCACGCGGTCGTGACCCGGGAGCTGGTCGAGTCCGCCCGGCAGGGCGACGGCGCGGGCCGCGACGTACTTTTCATCGACATTGCGGTTCCGCGGGACGTTGAGGCGTCGGTCCGGTACGTGCCGGGAGTGTGAGTGTTCGATCTGGACGATCTGAAGGAGCGGCTCGACCGGAACCGGAGCGGACGGCAGCGGGAGATTCCGGCCGTCGAGGAGTCGGCCGCGTGACGACCGCCATCCGCACCCTCCGGCTGGGCACGCGCGCCTCGGCGCTCGCGCGGTGGCAGACCGCCACCATCGCCGCGGCGCTCCGGTCCGCGCATCCCGGGCTCGCGTGTGAGGAGATCACCATCGTCACCGAAGGCGACCGGGACGGGCGGACCCCGCTGCCCGAGCTCGGCGGGAAGGGCGTGTTCACCGAGGCGCTGGAGCAGGCGCTCCGCGCGGGTGAGATCGACCTCGCCGTCCATTCCCTCAAGGACGTCCCGGTGGACGACACGCCGGGGCTGACGCTGGCGGCGCTGTGCCGGCGCGCCGATCCGCGCGACGTCGTGGTCGCGCGGGAGCGCTGGAACCTGGACACGCTGCCCCGGGGCGCCGTGGTCGGGACGTGCAGCACGCGGCGCATGGCGCAGCTTCTCGCCCACCGGCCCGACCTCTCGCTCACCGCCCTGCGGGGCAACGTGGACACTCGGGTGCGTAAGGCGCTGGACGGCGAGTACGACGCGATCGTGATCGCGGCGGCCGGGGTCATCCGCCTCGGACTCGGCGAGGCGATCTCTCAGTACCTCCCCCTTGATCTGGTGCTGCCGGCCCCGGGGCAGGGAGCGCTCGGCGTGCAATGCCGGCGCGACGACACCGGGACTCTGGCGGTCGTGCGCGGCCTCGACGAACCGGCGGTGCGCGCCGCAACGGAGGCGGAACGGGGGTTCCTCGAGGGCCTGGGGGGTGGCTGCGCCGCGCCGATCGCCGCGCACGCCACCGTCGAGGGGGACGGCGCGGCCGCGGTGGTTTCCCTTCAGGGGCTGGTGGCCTCGCTCGACGGCCGCACCATCGTCCGGGTCGGCGGCACCGGCGGGCCGGCCGACGCCCGCCAGCTCGGCCTCCGGCTGGCGGCCGACGCCCGCCTCCGCGGCGCCGACGAGCTGCTGTGAGCGCGCTCGCCGGCCGCCGGATCGTCATCACGCGCCCGCGGCAGCAGGCGGCGCCGTTCGCGGCGCTGCTCGAGCAGCGCGGTGCCCGCGTCATCATGTTCCCGACGATCATGACCCGCGCCGCGGACGCCGCGGCGGTCGATCGGGCGATCGCGGACCTCGAGGCCTATGCCTGGGTGGTGTTCCCGAGCGCCAACGCCGTGCGGTACTTCCTCGATCGGCTCGCGGCCTCCGGGCGCGGGCGTCTGCCCGCGTCGGTGCGGGTGGCCGCGGTGGGCAGCGCCACCGCGGCCCTGCTCGTGGACGGCGGCGTCCGGGTGGACGCGGTCCCGGCCGAGTTCGTCGGGACGGCCATCGCCGCGGCGCTGGGCGACGTGCGAGACCGGCGGGTGCTGCTCCCCCGCGCCGACATCGGTCGGGACGAGACCGTCGCGACGGTCGAGGCCGCGGGGGCGCGCGTGGACGCGATCACGGTGTACCACACGGTGCCGACCGCGCCGGACGCCGCGGACCTCGCCGCGCTCGCTGAAGGCGTGGATGCGGTGACGTTCACGTCCCCGTCGAGCTTCCTCAGCTTCCTGGGCCTGCTGGGAGACCGGGCGCGGCCCCTCCTCGGGCATGTCACCATCGCGTCCATCGGTCCGGTCACGTCCGCGGCCATCCGCGCCGCGGGGTTCCCCGTGCACGTGGAGCCGGCCCAACACACGACGGCGGCCCTGGCCGCCGCCCTCGACACGCACTTCGCCAGCCACGCCGCCGGCGTGGCGGGAGATCGCCCATGATGGACCGTCCCCGACGCCTGCGGCTCACGCCGCAGCTGCGCGCCCTCGTTCGTGAAACGATGCTCGAAGCGGGCGATTTCATCGCCCCCATCTTCGTGACCGCGCGGAGCGTGACCCCCCTGCCGATCACCTCCATGCCGGGCGTCGAGCAGCTACCCGTGGACCGGGCCGTCGCGGAGGCCGAGACCATCGCCCGGGCGGGGATCCGCGCGGTGATCCTGTTCGGGATCCCGGCGGCGAAGGACGCGACTGGCAGCGACGCGGCGGCGCCGGACGGCATCGTGCAGCAGGCCGTCCGCGCCATCAAGCACGCGGTGCCGGAGCTGGTGGTGGTCACGGACCTGTGCCTGTGCGAGTACACCGATCATGGCCACTGCGGCATCGTAAACGGCACCGCGGGCTACCGGGATCCCCACCTGCCGGACGGCTACGTCCTCAACGATCCGACGCTCGACATCCTGGCGCGCATCGCCGTCGTGCAGGCGGAGGCGGGCGCGGACATCGTGGCGCCGTCCGGCATGATGGACGGCGGAGTGGGCGCGATCCGCGACGCGCTCGACGACGCGGGCTTCTCCCACCTGCCCATCCTGTCGTACTCGGCCAAGTACGCGTCCGGGTTCTACGGCCCGTTCCGCGAGGCGGCGCAGGGGACCCCGCAGTTCGGCGACCGCAGCTCGCATCAGATGGACCCCGGCAACGTGCGCGAGGCCCTGCGCGAGCACGCTCTGGACGTGGCCGAAGGCGCCGACCTGCTCATGGTGAAGCCGGCGCTCGCGTACCTCGACGTCATCCGGGCGACGCGGGATGCGTTCCCCGAGCTGCCGCTCGTGGCCTACAACGTGAGCGGCGAGTACGCGATGGTAAAGGCCGCCGCCGCGCACGGCTGGATCGACGAGCGCCGGGTGGTGCTCGAGGTGCTGACCGGCATGCGCCGCGCCGGCGCGGACCTCGTCATCACCTACCATGCCAAGGACGCGGCCGCATGGCTTCGGGGCTGACGCCGGTGGGTGGTCGCATGAGGGCCGTCGACCGTTCCCGCGCCCTGTTCGCCGAGGCGCAGCAACTCATGCCCGGCGGCGTCGACTCGCCGGTCCGCGCCTTCCGCGCCGTGGGCGCGGACCCGCGGTTCATCGCGGCGGGCGAGGGTGCCCACCTCGTGGACGTCGACGGCAACCGGTACGTCGACTACATGCTGTCGTGGGGGCCGCTCATCCTCGGGCACGCGCACCCGGCCGTGGTGCGGGCCATCGCCGAGACGGCGGCGCGCGGCACCAGCTTCGGCGCGCCGAGCCCGCTCGAGCTGGAGCTGGCGCGCGCGGTGCAGGGGTTCTTCCCCGCGCTCGAGATGCTGCGGTTCGTGAGCTCGGGCACGGAGGCGACGATGAGCGCCCTGCGCCTCGCGCGGGGGTTCACGTCGCGCTCCTGCATCCTCAAGTTCGAGGGCTGCTATCACGGCCACGCGGATCTTCTCCTCGTGAAGGCCGGATCGGGTGTGGCGACGCTCGGCCTGCCCGATTCGCCCGGGGTCCCGCCGGGGACCGTGGCCGACACGCTGGTGCTGCCGTACAACGACCTCGCGGCCGTGGAGCGGCTGTTCGCCGCGCGCGGATCCGAGATCGCGGCGGTCATCGTGGAGCCCGTGGCGGGCAACATGGGCGTGGTGCCGCCCGTGGCGGGCTTTCTCGACGGGCTCCGCGCCGTGACCCGCGGCCACGGCGCGCTGCTCATCTTCGACGAGGTGATGACCGGGTTCCGTGTGGACCCGGGAGGCATGCAGCGGCTGAGCGGTGTCACGCCCGATCTCACGACGCTCGGCAAGGTGATCGGTGGCGGACTGCCCGTGGGGGCGTATGGCGGTCGCCGGGACATCATGAACCTGATCGCCCCGGCAGGCCCGGTTTACCAGGCAGGCACCCTGTCTGGCAATCCGCTCGCGATGGCCGCCGGCCTCGCCACGCTGCGTGAGCTGGCGCGTCCGGGCGTCTGGGACGGCATTGCCGCGCGCGCGGCCGCCCTGGAGGTGGCGCTCGCGGACGCGGCCCGCGCGGCCGGCGTGCCGGTCCGCGTACAGCGGGTTGGGACGATGCTCACGGCGTTCTTCACGGCGGCACCCGTCATCCGGTGGGCGGACGCCAGCCGGTGCGACACCGCCGCGTTCGGCCGGTTCTTCCGCGCGCTCCTGGAGGAGGGGGTGTACTGGGTACCGTCCCAGTTCGAGGCCGCGTTCCTCTCGGCGGCGCACGACGACGCGGCCCTCGCTCACACGGTGGCTGCCCTGCCGCGGGCGTTCCAGCACGCGCGCGGAGGCTGATTCGGGGGGATCGCGCTGGAGGCGGCGACCTCCGGGGTGTGAGCCGGCTGCTATCTTCGGGGCATGCCCCGCCATCCCGGCCTCGTGCTCGTCGCCCACCGCTACGACGCGGAAAGCACGGCGCACCTGCAGGCGCTCGTGTCCGGGGCCGGCATCCCGGGCCGCGTCGCGGCGGTCGGGACAGGCGCGTACGACGAGGTGCGCGAGGGGGTGGCCGCCCTGAAAGGCGAGCGGTGCGACGCGGTGACGCTCGTCCCGCTCATGACCTCCTCGGAGAGCGTGCTGGTGCGCGACGTTGCCGCCTTGGCGCCGCCCCTGGCGGCGGAGCACGACGTGGCGGTGGCGCTGGCGTCGGCGCTCGAGGACGCACCCGAGGCCATCGCGGTATTGAGCGACCGGGCTACCGCCCTGGCGGACCAGGTCTCGCGGCAGGCCGTGATGCTCGTCGGCCACGGTCCCAGGGGCGAGGAAGACGTGCCCGCCTGGGAGCAGCTGGGCGTGTCGCTCGCCAGTGGCGTGAAGGCCCGCGGCCGGTTCGCTGCGGTGCGGGCGGGCGTGGTGCGGGACGACGCGCCGGCCCCGGTGCGTGCCGCGGCCGTCCGGGCCGTGCGGGATCGGATCGCGCGCTACGCCGCCGACACCGGCGAGCCCGTGATCGTGGTGCCGTGGCTGGTTGGTGCGGGGCGCCTGGCGCGCACCCAGCTGCTCCAGGACCTCGTCGAGCTGGAGATCCGGTTCGACGGCACACCCATGCTGCCGCATCCCGCGATCGGCGAGTGGCTGGCGCGGGAGCTGGCCGTGGCGAGCATGGTGCTCACCCGCGCCCGTCCCGGGAGCGTGGTCAGGCTGCGGGAGCGCTGATCAACGCGGGGTGGGGCGGGCGCGCGCCAGCTCTGCCCCCACCATGCGCCGGATGGCCTCGAGTTGAACCTCGCCGCCGTAGCCGTGCCACCGGTACATGGCCCGGCCGGCCGAGTCGATGAGCACGGTGAACGGCAGGCCGAACCCGTAGTACCGGCCGCGCATGCGCCCGTCGCCGAAGCCCACGGGGTACGGGAAGCCCAGCTCGCGCACGAAGGCGACCGCGCGGTCACGGTCCACGTCCTCGGTTGCCGTGATGAACGCGAACGTGCTATCGGCCAGAGCCCGCGCGAGCGCGTCCAGCGCCGGCATCTCGGCTCGGCAGGGGCCGCACCAGCTGGCCCAGATGTTGAGCAGCACGATCCGCCCACGGTAGTCCTCCAACCGCAGCCGCCCCCCGCCCAGCCGCTCGAGGTCGAACGGCTCGACGGCGTCGCGCCGCTCGACCGGCATCGCAGTGAAGGGACTGAACGCCGGATCGCCGTCACGACGAGTCTCCCCGCCACTCCCACAGGCGACGAGCGCGACCGCGACGCACACGCTGCACGCTACACGCTGCACGCTGCACGGCCTCTCCGTTGGACATTCTGCACTCTGCATTCGGCACTCGTCATCCGCGCCCCCCGGCCAGCTTCACCGACTCCGGGCTCCGCTTCAGCCTCCACATCGCCCACGATCCGGCGGCGGGCCCGAGCGCGAGGCCCGCGAAGGCCCAGCCCCAGCCCACGGCGTCCACCGCCACGGGCACGAGCCGGATGGTCACGAGCGTGAGCAGGAAGCCGATCGCGGTCTGTGTCGTGAGCATCGTGCCCATGTACTCGGGTTCCGCGAGCTCGCTCACGCTCGTGCTGAACTGCGCGGAGTCGGCCACGATGGCGAAGCCCCACACGAGCACGAGGGACGTGACCACGATGGGGCCCACGGCCGCCGCCGCGCCCGCCGTGAGCGCGCAGCCCCCGCTGATCGCCATGCTGAGAATGGTCGTGCGCGTCCGGCCCCAGCGGTCCGCGAGATAGCCCGCGAGCAGGCTGCCCAGTCCCCCGATGCCGATGGCCGCAAACGCCACCACGGGCGCGGCCGCGTCCGGCCAGCCGGCTGCCCCGTAGGTCACGGCGAGAAAGGCGGGCAGCCAGGTCCACATCGCATACAGCTCCCACATGTGGCCGAAGTAGCCGAAGTTGGCCAGGCGGAGCGGCCGGACCGTGAGGGCGTGGCCCATGTAGCCCAGGCGGAACTTCGGCGGCGCGGTGCGGTACGGCCCGAGGTCGCAGAACGCCAGCGCAATGACGCCGCCCACCACCGCGAGCGCCGCCGCCACCAGCATGACGGCGCGCCAATCGCCGATGCCGCCCAGTGCACGCAGAAAATGGGGCGACGCGGTGCCCACGGTGATCGCTCCCACCAGCAGGCCGATGCCGAGGCCGCGGTCTTCGCGCGTCCAGGTGGCCATGATCTTCATGCCGACCGGATAGACGAGCGCGAGGGCCATGCCGGTCGCGAACCGGAGTCCGAGCGTGGGAGCGAAGCCGAGCCCCAGCAATGGGACCGCGGCGGTGCACGCCGCGCCGAGCCACGCCCCGGTCGCGATCACGGCGCGTGGCGCCCAGATGTCGGGGACGTTGAACAGGGCCGAGAGCAGGGCTCCGGTGACGAACCCGAGCTGGACCGCCATCGTGAGCCACGCCGCGCCGCCGGACGAGATCCCCCACTCGGCCTGGAGCGCGGGCGCCACCGCGCTCGCCGCGAACCACAGGCCCATGGCGAGCAGCTCCGCCACGGCGAGCAGCCACAGGGTGCGCCACTTGGCGGTCATGGCGCGTCCGGCCGTTCGACGGACGCGATCACGCGGCGCACCTGCTCCAGCTCGTCCTCGTTGACCGTGTGACCGAGCGCCGGATAGACGCGCAGGGTGACGGCGCCTCCCAGCCGCTCGAGCGCCCGCGCGGATTCCGCCAAGCGCTCGGGCGGGATGTGCGGATCGTGCTCGCTGCATCCGAGGAATACCGGCGTGCCGTCGAGCGACGGCGGAAAGTCCCAGGCCGTTCCGGGCGGTCCGATGAGGCCCGCGGAGAGCCCTGCGAGTCCACCCCAGCGCGTGGCGTGCGTCGCGCCGAAGTGGAGCGCGAGGCAGCCGCCCTGCGAGAAGCCGAGCAGCACGATCCGGCGGCGCGGGACCCCGCGGGCCTCGATGGCCTCGACGGTAGCGGCCAGGAAATCGAGGGCGGACGACAGCCACGGCTCGTTGTCGTGGAACGGCGCCACGAAGCGGTTCGGATACCACGTGTGTCCCGCCGCCTCCGGCGCGCAGTATGCGGCGTCCGTGGCGTCGAGTGCCGCACCAAGCGCCAGCATGTCCTGCGCGTCGCCGCCCCGGCCGTGGACCGCGACCACGGCCACCGCCGCGTTGGCGAGCGGCGCGCCGGCGCAGTGCACGGGCTGGCCGGCATGCGGCCCGGCGGGCGCGCGGTCGAGCGCGAGACGTGGGGGAGGGGTCACATGTTCCACGAGGCGGTGAGGTCGAGGTAGTGTAGCCTGCACCTCCGGTCGGGTGAAGGCCGCGCTACATTGTCGCGATGCCGCGCATCGCCAGACTGCCGCGCGCGTTCCCCGGCCGGGACGGCGTGCCCGTCATCGCGCGTGTGGACACGCGCATCTTCACGCACCGCTACTTCACGCACTGCCTCCAGTGCGGTTTCTGCCACGACTGGTGCTGTTCCTACGGGGTGGACGTCGAGCTGCCGCGGGCCGAGGCGATCCTCGCCCACGCCGATGCGCTCGAGGCGTACACCGGCATCGCTCGGGATCGCTGGTTCGAGGACGAAATCGAGCACGATGCGGGCTTTCCGGGAGGCGCCGCTCGGCGCACCCGGGTCGAAGACGGCGCATGCGTGTTTCTCAAGCGGAGCGGGCGCGGCTGTCTGATCCACGCGTTCTGTCTCGACCGGGGGCTCGACTACCACGCGCTCAAGTCCATGGTCGATTGTCTCTTCCCTGTCACCTTCGCGGGCGACTTGCTGTGCGCGGCCGACGAGGTTCTTGACGGCGAGCTGGTGTGCATGGACCAGGGGCCGTCGCTGTTCCGCGGGGTGGAGTCCGAGCTGGCGCACTACTTCGGTTCCGATTTCGTCGCGGCCCTCGCCTCGGTCGAGGCCCGCGTGCTGCGGCAGGACTGATGCGGGCGCCGCGTGCCGTGCTGCTCGACCTCGACGGCACCGTCTGGGAAGACGACGTGGTCCTGCCCGGCGTGCCCGAGGCGGTCCAGCGGCTCCGGGTGGCCGGCATCCGGATCCGGTTCGTCACGAACATCACCCGCCTGCCGGCACGCGTGCTCCGCGAGCGCCTCGTGGCCCAGGGCATCCCGGCGACGGTCGAAGACGTCCAGACCGCGCCGGTCTCGGCCGCCGGGTGGCTGCGGCATGCCGGGGTCCGGCGCGTCGCCCTTCACGTGGCCGAGGGGACGCAGGAGGACTTCCGCGGGTTCACGATCGACGATGCGGCGCCGGAGGCCGTAGTGGTGGGCGACCTCGGGCGCGCCTGGACCTTCGATCGGCTGAATCGCGCGTTTCTCCAGGTGATGGGCGGCGCGCGGCTCGTGGCCCTCCACCGCAACCGGTACTGGCACACCGGGGGCGGGCTGGCGCTCGACGCGGGCGCATTCGTAGCGGCGCTCGAGTACGCTGCGGGCGTGGAAGCGGTGGCGGTCGGGAAGCCCAGCCACGCGTTCTTCGAGACCGCGGTGCGCGAAGTTGGTTGTGAGGCCTCGGAGGTGGTCGCTGTGGGGGACGACGTTGCGAACGACGTGGGCGGCGCGAAGCGCGCGGGGTGCCGCGCCGTGCTGGTGCGCAGCGGCAAGTACCGTCCGGGCGACGAGGAGACGCTCGAGGCGCGGCCCGATGCGGTCGCGGATTCGGTGGTGGATCTGCCGGGATTATTCGGGGTCTAGCTGCCGCCTCTCCCGCCCCTGCCGCTCCTGCGTCATCACCTCCCCGGGAGCAGGTCCAGGAACCGGTGCCCCTCTCGTTCCATCCGCCCGCCCACGGTGAAGTTCACCGGCGCGTGGAACTCCGGGCCGTCGAACACGAACGTGTGGTATTCCCCCCGCTCGCCGCAGGGATCGAGGTCGTCCGTGATCCCGATTTCGGTGAGCAGGTCGGCGTCCATTTCCCTGCCCAGGAACGGCACGGCCCGCATGTGGAGGTTCACCGAGACCACGAGCGCGCGGTAGCCGCGCTCCACCACCTCGTAGAGCAGCTCCATCGAGGGCTCCCCCCAGAGCAGCTCGATGTGCTCCAGGCCGGCTCCCGTCACCCGCGTTTCGTACCAGGCGCGCACGTCGGCGAGGGCGACGTTGCCGAACAGCATGCCGGTGCAGCCGCGCGCGCGGAGGTCGGCCAGCAGGCGGTCGAACGCCACCTCGAAGGGGTCGGGGTGCGTGCGCTTGAGGACGGGCTCGAGTCCCAACGCTCGCGCCTGGGTCTCGACCAGCAGGTGCGGCACCCCATGGAATCGCAGGCGGCCCGTGCTGCCCTCGAACACGCTGGCGAACCAGCGCACGTCGAGCCCCTGGCGTCGCGCGCGGTCGAGGGCGAGCGTCCCGTCCTTGCCTCCGCTGCTCATGAGGGCCAAGGCCATGAGCGCAGAAGATACGCCCGGGACGGGGGCCGGCTAGACGCGGCAGCGGGATGGCGGGATGAGCCGGATCAGCGGGATGGCCGGATGGCGCGCACCTGACCCTATCCCGCCATCCCGCCCATCCCGCCGCTTCCACCTCGCCGCTTCACCCCCCCGTTCGGGACCGGCCCTGGGTAGATTGTCGCTCGCATGACGCACCCCCAGCCCACCCGGTCCAGCGTGGTGACCGAAGAAAAGAAACGCCGGCTCCAGCTCTCGGACGTCACGCGCGAGGCGCGTGACCTCGTCTGGGCCCATCGTCGTCGCCTCCTGCTCGGCATCGGCCTCATGATGGTGAACCGCCTGGCCGGCCTCGTCCTGCCGGCCTCGTCCAAGTATCTGGTGGACGACGTGCTCGGAAAGACACGGAGCGACCTCCTGCTCCCGCTCGCGGCCGTGGTGGGCGGGGCGGCCTTCGTGCAGGCCATCACCGCGTTCGCCCTTTCCCAGGTGCTCGGCGTCGCCGCCCAGCGGGCCATCGCCGACATGCGGACGTCCGTGCTCACGCACGTCGAGCGCCTGCCGGTGCGGTTCTTCGACTCGACCAAGTCGGGCGTCCTGATCTCGCGCATCATGACCGACGCCGACGGCATCCGGAACCTGGTCGGGACCGGTCTCGTGCGCCTCACGGGCGGGCTGGTCACGGCGGCGGTGGCGCTGGGGTTCCTCTTCTACATCAACTGGCACCTCACGCTCGTGATCCTGGCGGTGCTGAGCACCTTCGCCGGCGCCATGGCGATCGCGTTCCGCAAGCTCCGGCCGGTCTTCCGCGAGCGGAGCAAGATCAACGCCGAGGTGACCGGCCGCCTTGCCGAATCCCTCGGGGGCATCCGGGTCGTCAAGGCGTACGTGGCCGAGCGCTCCGAGCGGCTGGTGTTTGCCCGGGGCGTGCATCGGCTGTTCCGCAACATCGCCAGGACCATCACGGGAGTCTCGGCCATCACGGCGTTCACGACGGTCGTGATCGGGGCGGTCAGCATCGTGATGATCCTGGTGGGCGGCCGCGCCATCCTCGCCGGCACGATGACGCTCGGCGACTTCCTCCAGTACCTGCTCTTCACCGGGCTGGTCGCGTTCCCCCTGATCGAGATCGCCGAGATCGGGACCCAGATCAGCGAGGCGTTCGCAGGCCTCGACCGGATCCGCGAGCTGCGCCGGATGACCACCGAGCACGACGAGGACCGCGGCAAGCCTGGCCTCGCCGACGTGCGCGGGGACATCCGGTTCGAGGACGTCGTCTTCTCCTACGTGCCCGGCTGGAACCTGAACGACGTGCTGGCGGCGGAGGG
>DAINBS010000044.1:0-13531 GCA_036732805.1 Gemmatimonadales bacterium
CGTCCTTGACCTTCACGAGCTCGCCGGCCTTGCCCAGCTCGGCGACGTCCTCTCGCAGGATCACTTCCATCATGTGGTCAGGCTCCCGAGGGCGGCGGGCGTCGCCGCCGCAGGTTGAGTCCGGCATCGAGCACCCCCAGGAGCACGGTGCCGGGCAACAGGAACAATACTGCCAGAACGGCGGCCACGTACAGGATCGGGCCGGCGTGGATGGCGCGGAGCGCCGAGAGCACGACGGCGCACCCGCGAAGGCCATACAGCACCGCCATCACTGCCAGAATGTTGAGCGCCGCCGGCCGGGCGGGACCCAGTCCCGGTACCAGCACGGCGACGATAGCGAGCGCCAGCAGCCAGCCCAGGTGCTCCGAGAACCGGAAATCCGCGAACCGTCCCAGCGGCCGCCCCACCGGCGACGCGGCCAGGCGCGGAGCCAGCGCCACCGCAATCGCGAGCCCGAGGAGCAGCTCGAGAGCCAGCGCCGCGGGGTAAAGGTCCGCACTCGTCCGCACCAGGCTGCCCAGCATGCTCTCGAAATCCGGCCGCTCGAGGCCGCCCGTGGCGTCGCCCGCCGCGGGGGAGGTGGTGGCCGCGAGCAGCAGCCGGAGTGCGGCGCCGGCGCGGAAGCTCACCCACCAGTGGAGCCGGTCCCAGGACCATCCGAACGCCAGGAACGCCGCCGCGATTCCGGCCGCCGCGCCCCCGAGCGCGAGGAGCGCCCGATGCGCGAACCGCACGGCTGGCCTGGTCGAGACGATGCCGAACACGGCGGCGGCGAGCAGGGCGGCCGTGCGCATGACCTGGTCCGGCAGCTCGCCGGGGCTCAGCAGCCACGCCAGCGCGAGGATCGCGGTGGCGACCGCCACGAGCCGCGCCCGCCGTCCCCGTCCGACCAGCAGCAACAGCGCGGTCGTGGGCAGGGCGACGAGGGCGGCCGGGGCCGCGAGGGCCTGGGCGAGCTCACCCACGCGCCGTGTGGGTGGTGGCGGACGCTAGCGCCCGCCGCCCCGCACGTACGGCATGAGCGCCAGGTAGCGCGCGCGCTTCACCGCGGTCGCGAGCTGACGCTGGTGACGGGCGCACATGCCCGACAGGCGGGCGGGCAGAATCTTGCCGCGCTCCGTCGTGAACCGGCCCAACGCCCGCTCGTCCTTGAAATCGACGACGCGCACGCCGGATTCGCAGATGGGGCAGCTCTTCGAACGGCGACGCATCAGTCGCTCCCTTCGCCGTCGGAATCCCTGTCGTCATCGTCCGACACGGCGCGCGGCGCCCGGGGCGCCTCGCCTTCGTTCAGCACGAGCAGGTGACGGAGCACGGCGTCGTCGAGCTTGATCGCGCGCTCGTACTCGGGCAGCGTGACCCCCGTCGTCTCGAACTGCGTGACGACGTAGTAGCCGATCTCCTTGCCCTTGATGTGGTACGCGAGCTGCCGCTTGCCCCAGTGGTTCACGGACGTGACGGGCGCCGGCGCATCCGGGGTCGTGAGCAGCGCGTGGAACTTCTCCAGGTGTTCGTTCACCTGGGCTTCCTCCAGCGCGCTGTCGAAGATGAAGACCGTCTCGTAGTGACGGGTCATGGCACCTCCCTCTGGACGTGAGGCCCCGGCCGGTGCGGACGGAGCAGGGTCAGTTTTCGGGAGGCGAAAGGTAGTGGGGATAAGGGGTTAGGAGCAAGGGCAGGCGGCGAGACGGCAAGACGGCGAACGGACGGCGAGGCAGGGAGGTGGCAGCGGCGCCGCTTCCTCCCTCAAGCCTGCCCACCGCTTGCCGTCTGGCCGTCTGGCCGTCTATCCTCGTTCCTGCAGACAGCATCCTGTCTCCTCTCCATCGGAGTGTTCATGGTTGGCCGCTTCTGCTCCGCCGTGGTGATCGCCGCCAGTGTGGCGCTCCCCTCGATGACTGCCGCCCAGGCCCTCCCTGAGCGGGCGGTGCGCCGGGATATCCCGCTCACGAACATGATCCGGCGAGCCCACGCCGCCGGCACACGGGACTCGACCGGGCGTCCGGGGCCCGCCTACTGGCAGCTCCAGACGGACTACGTCATCACGGCCTCGCTCGACCCGGCCACGTCGGTCCTGACGGGTCGGGAAACCGTCGTGGTGCACAACACGAGCCCCGGGCCCATGACGAGCATCCAGCTCCGGCTCGACCAGAACATCTATGCCCCCAACGTCGCGCGCTCGCGGCCCGTTCCGGAGATCACGGAGGGGATGCCTGTCACGCGCATCACGGTCAACGGCGCGGTCGTGGATCTCGAGCCGCCGCCCCCGACCTTCGGCCGCAACGCGCCGCGCCCGCCCGCCCGCCTCGCGGTCTACGGTCTGGGCGAAACGACCGCGCGCATAACGCTCGTGGACCCGATCTCGGCCGGCGGCACGGCCACGCTCGAGGTGGACTGGAGCTTCCGGGTGCCGTGGGCCGATGGGCCGCGGGGACTGCGCATGGGCCGCTGGGCGGACAGCCTCTACCAGGTCGCGCAGTGGTACCCGCGCATCGCGGTGTTCGACGACCTGCGGGACGGCGGTTGGGATACCGATCCCTACCTCGGCGGCTCCGAGTTCTACAACAACTTCGGCCGGTTCGACGTCACGATCGACGTGCCCGCCGGGTGGATCGTCGGCGCAACCGGGGTGCTCCAGAACCCGGAGACGGTGCTAACGGAGGGCGAGCGCGAGCAGCTGACCCGCGTCCTGGCGTCGGATTCGGTGCGCACGATCGTCGGCGCCGGCCAGCGTGGACCCGGGGTAGCCACGGCCGTGGGCGACCGGCTGCGGTGGCACTTCGTGGCGGACACCGTCAACGACTTCGCCTGGGCCACCTCCGATCGGTTCGTCTGGGAGGCCACGAGGGCCACGATCCCCGGGCGCGGGCCGATCCCGGTCCACATCCTGTATCTCCCCGGCAGCGCCCGGCAGTACGAAGATGTCGGACCCACCGGCCGTCATGCGCTGGAGTTCTATTCGAATCTGTGGATGCCGTACGCGTTCCCCCAACTCACGGTCGCGGATGGGCCCGATCGCGGGATGGAATACCCGATGTTCATCATGTCCGCCCTCGGCGCGGCGGATCACGAGGCGGGGCACGAGTGGTGGCCCATGATGGTCAGCAACAACGAGACGTGGTACGGGTTCATGGACGAGGGCTTCAACGTCTACATGAACCGGCTCTCCCGGGCGCACCGGCAGGGGGTGCAGCCGAACCTCGACGGGCTGGGGCAGTCGTACGGGCGCATGAGCGGGGACGAGCGCGAAGCCCCGCTCATGTGGGACGCCAACTACGGCGGACCGAACTACCGCTTCCAGGCGTACGACAAGGCGCCGCTCATGCTCTCGATGCTGGGCGGGATCGTCGGCGACACCACGGTCTGGCGTGCCATGAGCGAGTTCGCGAAGGCGTGGCGGTTCCAGCACCCGTCGCCGTGGGACTACGCCTTCTTCATGAACGACGCGCTGGGCCAGGATCTCGGGTGGTTCTGGTACTCCTGGCTGTTCACGACGGAGTCGGTGGAGGGGTCGATCCAGGGCGTCCAGAGCACCGGGAGTCGCACGAGGGTGACCGTGCGCCAGGATGGGGAGATGCCCTCACCAGTGGTCCTGCAGGTGCAGTTCGCCCCGACCGGCCCGGCCATCCGGCCGATGGCCAACGCCCGGATGACCGACAGCGTCACCGCGATCGTGACGTATCCGGTGGACGTGTGGTTCGCAGGCAGCCGCACGTTCGTGGCGGACCTGGCGTTCGGCGGCCGGGCGATCGAGCGGATCATCCTCGATCCGCGTTGCCGCTTCCCCGATCGCGTGCCGGCGGACAACGTGTGGCCGCGCGGCCCGGCTCCCGAGGGGGTACAGAACGACGGCGGATTCCGCGCGCCGAGCTGCCACTACTGACGGAGCGAGGGACGGGGCAGAGCAAAGGGGCAGGGGCCGCGGTGGTGGCGCCTGCCCCTGTCGTCTTCCGCCCGAGCCCCTCTCATTCATGACTAAAGTTATCGATTTACGAACCTTCATCGCGCCGTTCAGCCCTCCTGTAGTAATGAAAGCCAAGTTGTGGGTACTCGTTGGGTTACCCCGCCTTCCTCAGGCCCTTCGGAGCCCCGCATGCCCGACGCCATCCTCCTGCCACTGACCTACGCGCTCCTGGTGGTGTTCCTGGTCGGATTCACGGTCCGCACCGTGCGCCTCGCCAGGCTGCCGGTGCACCTGCGCTGGGAGCTGGCGCCGATCCCCCATGAGAAGGGCAAGGGGCACTACGGGGGCTCGTACCTCGAGGAACTGGACTGGTGGACCAGGCCCCGCGAGAAATCGCTGGTGGCGGAGCTGCGCTACATGCTGCTCGAGATCGTATTCCTGAAGGCGGTCTTCGAGCACAATCGGCGGCTCTGGTGGTTTTCCTTCCCGTTCCACGTCGGGCTGTACCTCCTCATCGGGGCCGCCGCAGTGCTCATGGCCATGACGGCCGGTGGCCTGGCCGGGGCGGGCGTCGCCGGCGCGCCGCTCCTGCGGGGTGTTGCGACGGGCATGGCCTGGGGTGGGTACGGGCTCGGGGCCGTCGGGGTCCTCGGCCTGCTCGCCAGGCGGCTGTTCGAGCGCCGGCTGCGGGACTTCACACCCCCGATGGCGCTGTTCAACCTCGTGCTCCTCGGGGCCGTATTCGCGACGGGCATCGCGGTCCTGACGACAGCGGACTACGTGGACGGCATGACCAAGCTGCTGGGCGCGCTGGCGACCGGCGACACCGCGGCCCTGACGCCGGGCGTCGTCGCCGCGCACGCCGCGGTGACGCTCGTCTTCCTCGCCTACCTGCCGTTCACGCCGATGATGCACTTCGTGGCCAAGTACTTCACGTACCACGACGTCCGATGGAACGACGAGCCGCTCGTGCGCGGCGGCAGCATGGAGCGGGAGGTCGAGCGGCTGCTCAGGCAGCCCGTCTCCTGGGCTGGCCCGCACCTGCACGCGGACGGCAAGAAGACCTGGGTGGACATCGCGACGGAGGAGGTGGGGAAATGAGCCCCACCGTCCTGGTGCACGACATCAGCACGCGGGGGGACGAGGTGCTGTCGCCCATGCGGCTGCAGGACCTGGTGCCGCTTCCGCCGCCGTACGACGCCATCGACGACCAGCCCCGATGGAAGGAGCTGAGCGTCTCGGCGCGCGAGAACCTGGTCTGCAATCTCGACGGCTTCGTGGCGACCAGCCTGCCCCGGCCCCGGGACGCCGCCGAGGAGCAGGCGACCGTGGACCGGTTCGTCGAGGGCCTGCGCAAGCTGCTGAGCCGGGAGAACAACTGGACGTTCCTCGAGCCGCTGCTCCTCTCGCTCGAGTACTGCGTCAAGTGCCAGACGTGCAACGAGGCCTGCCCGGTCTTCATGGGCAGCGGGGGGCAGGACATCTACCGCCCCACATACCGCTCCGAGGTCTGGCGCCGGCTCGTGGCGAAGTACGTGCAGCCGGGCGGAAAGATCCTGGCGCGCTTCACCGCAGGGCCCATCGATCTCAACTGGACCACGATCTCCCGCCTGTACGAGCTGTGCTACCGCTGCACGCTCTGCCGGCGCTGCGCCCAGGCGTGCCCGATCGGTGTGGACAACGGGCTCATCACGCACGAGCTGCGCAAGCTGTTCAGCCAGGAGCTGGGGTGGGCGCCGCGGGAGCTGCATGAGAAGGGAACCGTGCTGCAGCTCGCGGTGGGGTCGTCGACGGGCATGAACCCCGAGGTCGTGAAGGACAACATCGCCTTCATCGATGAAGACACCTCGGAGCAGACGGGACTGTCCGTCTCGACTCCGTGGGATCAGGAGGGCGCCGACGTGCTCCTGATCCACAACGCCGGCGAGATCCTGGCGTGGCCGGAGAACCCCGCCGCCTTTGCCATCATCCTGAACGCCGCGGGCATCGACTGGACCCTCGCGTCGGACGAGGTGGGATACGACGGCGTCAACTACGGGCTGTTCTACGACGACTTCCAGCTGGCGCGGATCGCCCTGCGGCACGTCCAGACGGCGAAGAAGCTCAAGGTCCGCAAGATCGTGATGGGTGAGTGCGGCCACCAGCACAAGGCCATGATCACCATCGCGGACCGGATTCTCACGGGCGACATGCGGGTCCCGCGCGAGAGTTGCCTGCCGCTGCTGGAGCAGATCGTGTTCAGCGGGAAGATCCAGTTCGACCCGGGCAAGAACGATTTCCCGGTGACGCTCCACGATCCCTGCAACATCACGCGCAACCTGGGCATCGTGGAGCCGCAGCGGCGCATCCTGCGCTATCTGTGCCCGCAGTTCCGCGAGATGGAGCCGCACGGCGTGGACAACTACTGCTGCGGTGGCGGAAGCGGCTTCGCCGTGATGTCCGGGAACAACTTCACCGACTGGCGGGTGAGCGTGGGTGGCCGGATCAAGTTCAAGCAGATCATCGACGCCTTCGCGGACCAGCCGGGGCCTGAGGTCAAGAAGTACCTCTGCGCCCCCTGCTCGAACTGCAAGGGCCAGTTCCGCGACATGCTGCAGTACTACGGCGCGCTGGAGAAGAGCGGTATCACGTACGGCGGGCTGGTGGAGCTGATCGTGAACGCGATGGTGGACGTGAAGGAGCCGTATATCAAGTGGGAGATGCACTAGGGGGGGGCGGGATGGGCGGGATAGGCGGGATGGGAGGCAGGTTCAACGCCTTGCTCGCGAGCGGCAGGAAGAAGCTCATCACGATCGCCCACAGGGAGACGATCGAGGTGCTGATGGCGACGTGCTCTCTCTCGCAGCGCGTGGTGATGGTCCTCCCGCACCAGGGAAGGTCCGCAGGAAAACGGTGACCGGCGCCTCCGTAATGCGACCGTTCCGGGCGGGTTTGTCAGGGCGTGGGATGGCGTGTGAGGTCGGTCGGTGAAACACGAGCTGCGGGCGCTGCTGGCTAACCGCGATCTCGCAGCCATCGCCGAGCTGGCCGGGCAGGCGACCCGCGTGCTCGGTGCCCTCGTGCCGCTCACCTTCGACCGCGATCCGCTGATCGGCTGGCGCGCGGTCGAGGCCATGGGGATTGCGGCGGAGCGAATCGCAGAGCGCGATCCGGGCGCCGTGCGGGAGCACCTCAGGCGTCTCAACTGGCTCATGACCGAGGAATCGGGGGGCATCTGCTGGCGCGCGCCGGAGGCCATGGCGGAGATCGTGGCGCGGCTGTCCAACGCGTACGCGGAGTTCGTGCCCATCGTGGTCCACCTGTTGGTTGAAACGGCGGCTGAGGATCTCCGGCATTTCCGCGCGGGGATGCTCTGGGCGATCGGGCGGCTCGGGCCCGTCGCGGCCCCGTACGTGGCGGACGTGGTCCCGGCAATGGTCGAGTGCCTCCGGCACCCCGATCCCGCGGTGCGTGGGACGGCCGTATGGGCGCTGTCACGTATCGGGCACGCAAATCCCCTCGCGGCATACACCGAGCTCGCGGACGATGCGGGATCCCTCGAGGTTTACGAGGGCGGCGAGTTGGGGCGGACCACCGTTGGTGCTTTGGTGCGGCGGGCTCTCGGAGGGGGTGGATCCCGCTGAAGCGGGCCCTCGGCCGCCTGCTGTCGCCAAGGCGACGACTGGCCCGTTTCACGGGCAGATCGGGGCCGAGGGCCCGCTTCAGCGGGATCCACCCGACTCCGCCAGGATCGCCGCCACCAATCCCGCGGTCGTCTGCGGATCCGCCTCCACCGTCGGTTCGAATCCGAGCTCGCGCAGGGTGGCCGAAGCCAGGGGGCCGATGGTGGCGAACCGCGCGCTGCGTAACGCGTCACCGTAGAGCCGGGCCAGGGAGCGCGCCACCGACGAGCTGGTGATCGCGATCCACGCGATCTCGCCGGCTTCCAGCGCGGCTGCGACATCAGGATCCGGCTCCTCGACGTCGGTGCTCTGATAGGCGGCCACCGGATCCACCACGGCGTCGCGAGCGCGGAGCGCCGCGATCAGGGCGTCGCCGCCGCGGCCCGAGCGGACCAGCAGGACCCGCGTGCCTGCCGCTGGGACGAGGAGGGCGCGCGCGAGCGACTCGGCCCCGAACTCCTCGGGCACCAGGTCGGCGACCACGTGATAGCGCGTGAGATGGTCTGCCGTTCCGGCGCCGATCGCGCACACGCGCACCGTGCCCAGCCGCCGCACGTCGCCCCCACGCGCGAACAGACGCCGCAGGAAGCAGTCCACGGCCATCGCGTTCGAGAACACGAGCCAGTCGTATCGGTCGAGCCCGTCGAGGGCGGCGTCGATCGGGGCCCAGCCGGGCGGATCCGTGATCCGGATGGCGGGCTCGATGATGGCGTCGGCGCCGAGGTCTGTGAGCCGGGCGCGCAGCAGGTCGGAGGAGGCCGGGGATCCGGGGACCAGCACCCGCAATCCGAAGAGCGGGCGGGCCTCGAACCAGGGTACGGCGGGCGCGCGCGCCACGACGTCACCGATCACGATCACCGCGGGTGGGCGGATGTTCTGCTCGGCGATCACGCGGGCGGCCGTACTCAGCGTGCAGCGCACCTGCCGTTGCTCGGCACGGGTGCACCACCGCACGATCGCGACGGGGGTGTCGGGCGACTTGCCGTGCTCCATCAGCGCGCCGCTCCATTCCTCGGCCCGGGTCACCCCCATATAGAGGAGGAGCGTGCCGGGGAAGGAGGCCAGCGCGCCAAAGTCGAGCCGGGAGACGACCTTGGCATCGCGCTCGCGGCCGGTGACGAGGGCGACCGCGGAGGCGTCATTCTGTTGCGTGATGGGGATCTCGCAGTACGCGGCCACCGCGAGACCGGTCGTGATCCCGGGGATGATCTCGAACGGGATGCCCGCCTCGCGGAGCGCCTGCTCCTCGTCCGCGCCGCGGCCGAACACCGAGGGGTCGCCGCCCTTCAGGCGCACGACGGTTTTGCCCTGCCGCGCCTCGGCAACCATCCGTGTCGTGATGTCGTCCGGAGTGACCCCGCGGCCCGAGATCCGGCAGCCGAGCGGAATCAGCTCGGCCGTGGCGGGCGCGTGCTCGAGGATGGCCGGGTTCACCAGGTAGTCGTACAGCACGACGTCGGCGCGGGCCAGGCACTCGACGCCGCGGATGGTGATCAGGCCCGGGTCACCGGGGCCGGCGCCGACGAGGTAGACGGTGGGATGCGTGGGCCTCTGGGCCATGGCTGCGAGCGTCTCCAAACCCGGCGCGGGGGCTCGAGTCTCGAGAGGGATCAGGGTCGGCGGCGCGAACCCTGTCCGCTCGAGCACCCCACCCGCACACGCGCCGCCGCCGGAAACTGCCACGACGGTTCCCGGGAGTCCAGACAGTCTCCGGAGGCGCCACGACCCTCCGGCGGCATCGGTGTCACCCAACCGGCGTCCCGGGCCTCACCGTGGCCGCCAGAGCTCGACCCGCGCCGGCGAGGCAGCGGCCCGTCGCCTCCCGTGCTGGACGAGCATCTCGACGCCCATCGTGAGCGTGAAGTAGGCGGTGGCGAAGGCCATCGAGTTCGCCAGGCTGCGCGCTGGGGGAAGGTGCTACATTCCATATGGTGAGTCCATGCGCGGCGCACGGACCGGGTGCGGCGGCGCGGGTGCTTGGAGGGGTGGGGGATGGAGCCCGGCGAAAGCAGTCAGTTCTTCCAGACCGTTCTCAGGTGCGTGGCCGACGGCGTCTTCACGGTCGACCGCGACTGGCACATCACGTCGTTCAACCGCGCGGCCGAGCGGATCACCGGCGTCCCCGCCGAGCGGGCCATCGGCAAGCGGTGCTCGGAGGTGTTCCACGCGAACATCTGCGAGAACGGCTGCGCCATCCGCCAGACGCTCGAGACCGGGCGCGAGGTCATCGATCAGCCCGCCAGCATCCTGAATCAGCGCGGGCGCGCGATCCCGATCAGCATCAGCAGCGCGGTGCTCCGGGCCGAGGACGGCACGCTCCTGGGCGCGGTCGAGACGTTCCGCGACCTGTCCACCATCGAACAGCTGCGCCGCGAGATCCACGGCCGGTACAGCTTCGAGGACATCATCGGGAAAAGCGCGGCGTTCCAGAAGATCTTCGCCATCCTGCCCGACATCGCGGCGAGTGAGAGCACGGTGCTGATCGAGGGGCCGAGCGGCTCCGGCAAGGAGCTGCTGGCGCGGGCCATTCACAACATGAGCGCGCGCGCCAAGCAGCCGTATGTCGTAGTGAACTGCGGGACGCTCCCGCCTACGCTCGTCGAGTCGGAGCTGTTCGGGTACAAGCGCGGGGCCTTCACCGACGCCCGGCAGGACAAGCCCGGCCGCATCGCGCTCGCCGAAGGCGGGACGGTGTTCTTCGACGAGATCGGTGACCTCCCGGCGGAGATCCAGATCAAGCTGCTGCGGCTCCTCCAGGAGCGGGAGTACGAGCCGCTGGGCGGCATCGGTCCGGTCCCGGCCAACGTGCGCGTCGTGGCCGCCACCAACCAGAAGCTGTCCGCGCTGGTGGGAGGGGGGCAGTTCCGCGACGACCTGTATTTCCGACTGGCCGTGGTGCGGCTGACCGTGCCGCCGCTCGCGGAACGGCGGGAGGACGTGCCGTTCCTGGTCGAGCACTTCATCGAGCGCTTCAACGCCAAGCAGGGGAAACGGATCCAGGGGGTCACGCCCGCCGTCATGGAGGTGCTCATGCGGCACGACTTCCCGGGCAACGCGCGCGAGCTGGAGAACGTGATCGAGTACTGCTTCGTGCTCTGCCGGAACGGGCTGATCGACGTGCACCACCTGCCGGAGGATCTGCGGCGGCGTCGCAGCCTGATGACCGATGCGGCCCCCGAGGCGGTCGGGCCGCTCGAACGGTCCGAAGCCAACGCCATCCGGGCGGCGCTCCGCCGGCACGACGGGCGGCTCGGCCAGGCGGCGCGCGAGCTGGGGGTCAGCCGCACCACACTCTGGCGGAAGATGCGGAAGTACGGCCTGCGGGCCGATGTCACGGCCAGTCCCACCGGGTTTCAATCCTGAAACGCTGAAACACCCGCACGTTTCAGGATTGGAACGGGCCGCGGTGGGCGCCCGGTGGCGAGATCCTCTCTAACATCTTCCATCACAACGCATTAGCTCCCCAATCACCCGGCTCTCCCGCGCGGTCCGCGGGTTGCCTTCCTACACAGCGGACGGCTGGGGAGGGGATGTGAAGATCGCGATCCCGCGGATGGGTGAGTTCGTGGCGCCATGCCTCGAGTACTGCGCGACCATGGCCATCTTCACCATCGAGGCCGGGCGAGTCGTCGATCAGTGCGATTTTCCGCTGCGCAGCCGCGATCCATTCGATCGGGTGCGGCTCCTGCGCGACCAGCAGGTGCACACCATCATCTGCGGTGGGATCCAGGACACCTACGAGGACGCGGTCCGCGCGAGCGGCATGCGGGTCGTCTCGTGGGTGTCGGGCCGGGTGGACGATCTGCTCGAGTTGTTCCTCCGCGGACGGCTCGCGGCGGACGCCGGACCGGCGGGCGCCGGTGGTCCACGATCCACGCGTGGGCGGGAGGGCGCCGCGCCGTGACGACCAAGGGGAGATACAGCTTCTTCGTGGAGCCCGCCGCGATCGCGGGATCGGATCGGCCTCGGCGGTTCCTCGAGGCGTTCGCCGCCGTGCTCGCGCACGGCAACTACGCCCTGCCGCTCGACGTCTACGCGCGGCTCAGCGCCAAGTGCAGCCGCTGCGCGGCGGCCTGTCAGCTCTACCAGACCACGGGTGACCCCCGGGACATCCCGTGCCGCCGCTCCGATCTCCTGCTGCGGGTCTACCGCCGGTACTTCACGACGGCGGGCGTCACGCGCGCCCGGCTGTTCGGCGGGTTCGAGCTGACCGACGAGTACCTGGACCGGATGGCGGAGGAGTATTACCGCTGCACGGCGTGCCGCCGGTGCAAGGCCACCTGCCCCATGGGGATCGATCACGGGCTGGTGACCCATCTCGCGCGCTGGCTCCTGGCGGAAATCGACGTCATCCCCAAGGCGCTCCTGGTGGCCGTCCGGGAGCAGCTGGAAGGCGTGGGCAACACTTCCGCCATTCCCGTCCCGGGGCTCAAGGACACCTGCGAGTTCCTGGAGGAGGAGCTGCGCGACCTCTTCAGCGTGGAAGTGCGGTTCCCGTTCGACGTCGAGGGCGCGGAGTACGTGTTCTTCCCCGCCGTCTCGGACTACCTGCTGGAAGCGGACACGCTGATGGGCAACGCCGCGGTCATGCACGTGACCGGCGGGTCCTGGACCATCGGCACCGGGAACTACGACGGGATCAACTACGGCCTGTTCTACAGCGACCGGATGATGGAGCGGATCGCACGGAAGGTCGTGGACGAGGTTCACCGGCTGAAGGGGCGCAAGGTGCTGGTGGGCGAGTGCGGCCACGCCACGCGCAGTGCCTGGTTCATCCCCGCGTTCTGCGGGCCCGACGCGCCGCCCGTCGTGAACTGCATGGAGTACGCGCACCAGATGCTCGAAGCGGGCCGCCTTCCGCTCCGGCGTGAGCTGTTCGAGGAACGGGTGACGTACCACGATCCGTGCAACATTGCCCGCACGGGACGGATCACCGAGCAGCCCCGTGAGATCCTGCGGGCCATCAGCCGCGACTTCGTCGAGATGACGCCCAACCGCGCCGAGAACTACTGCTGCGGTGGTGGCGGCGGGACCGTGTCCATCGACGAGATCCGGGCGTTCCGGACGGGGCCGCTGGGGAAACGGAAAGCGGACCAGATCCGCGAGACGGGGGCCAAGTTCGTCGTGTCCCCCTGTGCCAACTGCAAGAAGCAGCTGCGCGAAGTGTGCGCGGACAACGGCCTCGATGACGTGACCGTGGTCGGCCTCCACGATCTGATTCTCAAGGTCATCGACTTCAGTGCCGCCGGGGCGACCGTTCCGGCTGGGAGCGCATGTGCTGGAAGCGTGGACTGACGTACTGCGGGGGCCGGTCTTCCGCGCCGCCCTGACGTTTGCCGTACTCGGACTGGTCCGCCACGCGGTGATCACGCTGTGGGAGATGCGGCGGATGCTGGCCCGGGCCGGCGACAAGCGCGTCCCGTACCGGCAGGTCCTGGCGGCGACGGCCCGGTGGCTCGTCCCCCTCGGCGGCGTACGGCAGCGCCTGCCGTACAGCCTCACCACGCTGACGTTTCACGCGGCGATCATCGTGGTCCCCATCTTCCTGGCGGGACACGTCGCGCTGGTGCGGGCCGGAGTCGGCTGGTCGTGGCCGGCCATCGGTCCCGGGCTGGCGGACGCGCTGACGATCGTGGCCGTGGTGACTGCGCTGCTGCTGCTGCTCCAGCGGGCGGGCGCACGCGACACCCGCACACTGAGCCGGTTCCAGGACTACGCGCTCCCGGCGCTGATCGCGCTGCCGTTCGCGTCCGGGTTCCTCGTGGCGCATCCGGCCTGGAACCCGTTCGCTTTCGACCTGATGCTGTTCGTCCACGTCGCTGCGGCCGACGTGGTGCTGGTCCTGATGCCCGTCACGAAGCTGAGCCACATGGTGCTGCTGCCAACCACCCAGATGGTGTCCGAGCTGGGATGGCACTTCCCGCCCGATGGGGGCCGGCTGGTGGGCGTGGCGCTCGGGCGCGGG
>DAINBS010000045.1:0-13530 GCA_036732805.1 Gemmatimonadales bacterium
GCCCGCGGCACGTTCCGGTCGTTGAACTCGGCGTCACGATCGCGGACGTATCCGGTGCCGCCGAGCTGCGCGCCGATGAAGTGCCGCACGTTGCCGGCCAGATGCAGGGCGAGCGTGCCGGCGGAGTTCGCGACGCCAGGCGGACAGGTCCACAGGTCGGACTCGCGCCCGTATGCCTCGATCTCGCGGCGCAGGGTGGCGAGGTCGCGGAGCAGGATCCGGCGCAGGGCCTCGAGAGTCGTCACGTCAGGTCTCCAGGGTTGATGTCGGCGGCGCCGGGGTCGAACGTGAGCTCCAGGGTCCCGCCCGTGGGCAGGCGAGTCCAGCGGGAGAACAGCTGAAGGGAGCAGGTCCGCACGCGGTCCAGCTCGTCGTCGGTCAGCGGCCGGGGCGGCGTGTCGCCGCTGGTCATCGCCTGCAGCGCCGCCTGCTCATTGAACGCTTGGGCGGTCCACGGGGTTCCGCCCGCCCGCTGCATGTCGAACGCGCCCACGATCCGCTCCACCGTGAGGGCCTCCCGGGGCAGCGGCCCCCGCGCGCCCTTGCCCGTGGTGTCCGTGATGTCCCATCCCTCGGCGATCAGCCCGTAGAACCCGCGCCGGAAGCCCAGCTCGGTCTCGACCGCATAGTGGGTGAGATCGTGCAGGGGGAAGAACGCCGCGTGCCGGCGCTCCTGGCGCTGCCAGGTGACCGTGCCGTCGGCCCGCTCGCACCGCAGCACGACCGCTCCGTCGCCCCGCTTGGTGAGGAGAATCCGCAGGGAAGCCGTGCCCGCCGCGCCTCAGCGCGGCACGCGGCCGCGCCGCTGGAGCCACCAGCGCATGCAGCGGTGCCCGACGTCCACCGGCTCGACGAACATCAGCGGGCATCCGCCCACGATGCACTCGAGGCCGCGTTCCCCGCACAGCCGCACCGCGGCCTCCGACACGCTGCCCCGGCCAAACGAACGATGGAACCAGAGGCGTCGGACGCCGCGGTCCGCGGCCTGCCGCACGATCTCCGGCGCCACGTCGGGATGGGTCGCGACCACGATCCCGTCCACCGGCTCGGGCAGGGAGGCGAGGTCGGGATAGGTCGCCACGCCCTCGAGCTGCGTGGCGTGCGGATTCAGCGGGTATACGGTGTAACCGCCGGCAACGAGCTTCTGGAAAATGGCGTTCGCGGCCTGGTTGGGCTGGCGGGAAACGCCGGCAACGGCGAGACGCTTGCCGCTGAGGAACTTCGCGACGGCGTCGGGCGTGTGTGGCATGAGTCCTCCGTGCTGGTGCTCGGAACCTGAAGCTACGGGACGGTGGGGTCGCGCGGCATGGTGCGGGTTGGTCGGCGGGTCTCAGTGTCCCCCACGGGCTCCGGCCACCACGACAGTCCTCGCGCGGGCGAGCGCGGCGTCGAAGGCCGCCTCGAGGCCGGGATTCACCCCCCGGCAGCCGTTCACGACCTGCGAGGCCCAGTCGAGGTAGGCGAGCCTCCGCTCGGCCGACCAGTCGGCGGGCGGCGTGTCCGTGATGTCGCGGATGTTGCAGATCTTGTCGGCCAGCTTGATCTGTTTCGCACCGGCGGAGGCGCCCGCCGCGTGTACCACCTGCAGGCGCTTCCGCTCCATCTTGGGCAGCGACTTGTCATCGGTGAGCTCCCGAACCAGCCCCGCTACCGCCGCACCGAACACCGCCTCCAGCTCGGCGAACGAGGTCCGCGTGCCCTCGACGGTGTCGTGCAGGATGGCTGCCACGAGCACCGTTGGATCGGTGACTGCCCCCTCGGCGGCAAGGACGTGCGCCACCCCGATGGGGTGGTTGATGTACGGCGATGCCTCCGCGTCCTTGCGGCGCTGGTCCCGGTGCTTCCGCGCCGCGAAGGCGAGGGCATCCAGCAGGGCCGTCGCGACCGTCATGCGCGCCGCCTACCGCTCGATGTCGCGCCGCAGGGTCTCGAGGGCGTCCCGCATGACGCGCTCGTCGTCGCCCGGGTCCCCCTCCCCCAGCCTGCGGAGCGCCTCCTCCATCACCTCCGTCTCGCGGCGCAGCTCGCCATACTCGATGTCCGCCGCGTCGCGCAGGTGAAACGCGGTCTCCTCCGCGTCCGCCGTCGCCCCGATGGCATCCAGGCGAAGGCGGGCCTTCCGGATCAACTCCTCGAGCGCCCGGATGGCTTCGGTCCGCTCGGGTCCGTAGTCCCATGTCATGGGTGTCAGACCTTCCAGCCAAGGTCGCGCAGGATGTGCGGGAGGGCGATGGCGACGCCGGCCGCCATGAGCACCCAGAACCCCCGCACGATACTCGCCTCGTGACGCAGCATGAACGCGATCACGGACGCCTCGCCGTTACCGATGGCCACCTGGCCCGCGAGGAAGAACCGCACCGCCAGCGGGGGGATGGAGACGGCCATCACGACGAAGGCGGCGATGGCCGCGGCGGTGATTGTGGTCTTGACGGCGGGCGCGGCGATCCCACGCGCCTCGAGGACACTCCCCACGATGCTGAGGGCAACCGTCAGCGCGAAGCTCGCCCCCGCCGCAATACCCCAGCCCCTGACCGCCATGGCTCACCCCCGCGCCCGCCCCACAATCATGCCGCGCGCTCCCCGGATGGGCAATCGGTGAACCATTGCAGATTACAGATGGCAGAATGCAGATTGGTGGGTCGAGCCGCCCCAGCAGCGGTTCCGCCTACACCCCCGTTGTGCGAATCACCGGTCGTGCGCCGGGGTACCCATGCCGACCCCAATTGCCTGGAGCACTAGATGGTTCCGAGGTCCGTAGCGCTCACGATCGCCGGGATGCTGGTCATGGCTCCCCACCTTGCCTGCCAGGCCCGGACCTACCGGGCGGCCGACTACGAGTACCGCGTCGTTCCCGTGGTGGAGGGACTCGAGCATCCCTGGTCCATCGCGTTCCTGCCCGGCGGCGACATGCTGGTCACGGAGCGGCCGGGGCGGCTCCGCATCGTGCGCAACGGCGCGCTGCTGCCTGACTCGGTGCCCGGCGTGCCCCGGGTGCTGGCGGAGGGCCAGGGCGGCCTGCTGGACGTCGTGCTCCACCCGAACTTCGCCGCCAACCGCCTGGTGTATCTCTCGTTTTCCAAGCCCGTCGGCAGCGGCAACGAGGCCACCACCGCCGTCGTGCGCGGGCGGTTCGAGAACGACCGGCTGACGAACGTTCAGGAGATCTTCGAAGCGGCCACGCGGGGCAACGGGCATTACGGCTCGCGGCTGGCCTTCGACCGCGACGGCTTCCTCTTCATCACGGTGGGCGACCGCCAGGCGCCGCCCCGGGGCAACCTGTGGGCGCATCCCGCCCAGGATCGCTCGAACCACCACGGGACCATCGAGCGGCTGCACGATGACGGCCGCGTGCCCGCCGACAACCCGTTCGTGAGCCTGGCCGGCGCGCGGCCCGAAATCTGGACCTACGGACACCGCAATCCGCAGGGGCTCGTCATCCACCCGGAAACGGGCGACATCTGGGCCACCGAGCACGGTCCGCAGGGCGGGGACGAGCTGAATCTCATCGTGAAGGGCCACAACTATGGCTGGCCCGTGATCGGCTACGGCGTGAATTACGGCACCGGCTCGCGGATCCACGAAGGGACGGAGCGCGAAGGGATGGACCAGCCCGTGCACTACTGGGTGCCGTCCATCGCGACATCGGGTCTGCTGCTCTACACCGGCGACCGGTTCCCCAAGTGGAAGGGGAACCTGTTCGTGGGTGGCCTTGCGGGAGCGCAGCTCGCGCGGCTCACGCTCGACGGACGGCGGGTGACGAACGAGGAAACGCTGGTCAAGGGACTCGGTCGTATCCGCGACGTGCGGCAGGGCCCGGACGGCTACATCTACCTCGCCATCGACACCGACAGCGACAGCCCGGGCGTCGTTCGGCTGGAGCCCGTGGCCGGCCGGTGACGGCTACGTGAGCACGTGAGCACGTGAGGATGTCGGCCCGTCACGTGCTCACGTTCTCACGTGCTCCCGTCGTCAACGACATCAAACTCCCCCACCAGCTCCTCGCGCAGGGTCAGCGCCTCGCAGCGCGTGTCCAGCTCGGCGAACGGCGCCGCGAACTCCCGCCGGAACGCCTCGTGCGCCTCGCGTGACGCCCAGGTGTCCACGGTGACGTACCGATGGCGGTCGCGCTGATCGCGGAAGAGCTGTGTGGAGATGTAGCCGGGCGCCCGGCGGAAGAGCGCCACCCAGGCGCCCTCCGGCCCGTACGCGTCGCGGAACCGGTCGCCCATGTCGGGCTGTACGTCGAATTCCCAGATATACGCGTACATCGGGGGCGTTCAGCCCCGATCCGGAGTGTTGCCGGTCATGAGCCCGGGCAGGTGATGCGGCGATAGCGGAACTCCACGCGCCGTGTCTCGCCGCCCGCGGTCCCGTCGATCCACGCCAGCAGGGAATCGCCCCCGATCCGCCGATACCCGACGCGCTGGGGGAAGTCGTGCTCCGGGTTCTCGAACAGGGCCGCGGTGTCGCTCACGCCGGTGGACAGGAACACGGTGGCCGCCTGGCCCGAGGGATGCGCCTCGTAGGCCAACCGGTGGTCCTGCTCGCGCAGCACGATCAGCTCGTGCGCCGCCAGTCGGCCCCCGCGCACCGTCCGGCTCATGCCGAGCATGCTCCCGCCGTGTGGGGCCATCCAGTGCTCCGCGATGGTCCGCTGAGGCGAGGAGGCCTCCCAGCATCCCTGAAGCCAGGCGACCCGCGAAATCCCGGGCGCGTCCTGCGCGCGGAGGGCACCGCTCCCGCCCGCGCTAAGCGCCACGACCAGGAACCGGAGTGTCGATCTCATGGGCACGCTCCGTTGACGGTGGCCTGCCTAGTGCCGTTCCAACTTGTTCCACCTACGGATTCGCCTGGGGCGATCCCCAGGCCAAACAAGTTGGATCGGCACTAGTGATGATGGGTGCCCGCCGCGCCATCACCGTATCCCCGCAGCCGCGCATAGGCGCGCCGCTCGGCGGGGGTGAGCAGGTCGGCAACGGCCAGATGGGCCCGCAGGTGGGCGAGCCGGAGGCGTCCCCGGAAGGTCCCGGCGCGCAGCACCCGCTCTTCCAGCGCGGCATCCGTGATGCTGCCTCCGGCGAACGCCGAGTCCAGTCCGGCCTCCGCCGCGACCAGGGCCGCGCCGAGCTGCCGCGCCTCGGAGCTCATGGCGTCGAAGATCGCCTGGACGGCGGCGCGGCGGTCCGCATCGAGTCCCAAGCTGTCGGCCAGCTCCAGCACATGGCGAGGGCCCGGGTAACCGTTCAGCTCGGCCGCGAGGGCGAACCCCATGCCGGCGCCGGCGAGGTAATCGGCGATCTCTTCCGGGGTGAGCGCCTTGATCGGTGACGTGGATCGGGCGGCGTGGGGGGCTTCCTGGGCGGCAGCGGGAGCCGCCCCGGCCGCGAGGGTAATCACGAGGAGTGCCGAGTGGACGCGCATGCGGGTGGATTCCGGAGTGAGTGGGGAAGGGTGAGCCAGAAGATACCACCGACCCGGATCGGGGTTCCCACTTGGCTGGTTCGGGCAGCTGCCGGGCGGGATCCTGCTGGGCAGGTGCGGAAGGGGGGAGCGCTCCGGGTCCGATCGGGCAGTAATCCCGCCACATCAGGTCAGAGCAGGTACCCGCCATCCACCGGCACCTCGATCCCGGTGATGTGGCGCGCCGCGTCCGACACCAGGAACAGCACGGCCTGGGCGATCTCCTCGGGCTCGGCGAACCGCCCGTTGGGGCCCGCCAGCGCCGCGAACGCCGCGTCTTCCGAGCCGTGTCGCGCCACCAGCTCCTGGAAGAACGGCATCTCCCGCCACATCGGCGTGCGGACGCCCGCCGGACTCACGAGGTTGATCCGGATGGGCAGCCCGCCCTCCCGGCATTCCTTGGCTGCTACCTGCACCAGCATCCGCACGGCCGCCTTGCTGGTCGAGTAGGCGGCGGCACCGGCGGCGGCGCGGATGCCCGAGGCCGAGCCGAGCAGCACGATCGCGCCGCCCGACTGCCGCATGACGCGCATCCCGTGCGCCACCGCCAGGAACGCTCCGTCGAGGTTGACCGCGAGCACACGGCGCCACTCGTCGAGCGTCGTCTCCGGCAGCGGGCTCGCGGCCGAGATCCCGGCGCAATGCACGAGCACGTCGAGCCGCCCGTGCGTCCCCTGGATTGCCGTCAGGGCCGCCGCCCAGGCGGCCTCGTCGCGCACGTCCAGGCGCAGCGAAAGGGGAGCGGGGGACGCGGCGACGCTCCGGGCGGTGGTCCGCGCGCCCACCTCGTTGATATCGGCGCAGTAGACGATGGCCCCCTGGCCCGCCAGCAGACGCGCGACGGCGGCGCCGATGCCCGACGCCGCCCCCGTGACGAGTGCCACGCGGCCCGCGAGCACAGGGGTGCCGGACGTCATGGGATCCTCTGCCGCGGAGTCACGCACGCCGATACCCTCGTGGTCGGGAGGAGACGTGAATGGATCGTGCGGAGATTAGCGCGGAATCCTGCCGCGGCCAGGGTCGAAGCGCCGCGCGCGGGGCCGGAGACCCGGCCCCGGGACCGAATTCGGCGTCCGGTTTTCTGTGGCGCACCCCCCCCGCGCGCGTTACGCTGCATCTCATGCAGGCGCAACTCATCATGCTGCCCCCGCCCGACGAGATGTACGATGCCGTGGTCCGCCGCGACGCCGGGTACGACGGCATCTTCCTCACGGCCGTTGCCACCACCGGCATCTTCTGCCGGCCCTCCTGTCCCGCAAAGCAGCCGCTGCGGGAGAACGTCGAGTTCTTTGCGACCGCGCGGGACGCGATGTTCGCGGGCTATCGCGCGTGCCGCCGCTGCCGCCCGCTCGAGCCGGCGGGCACCGCGCCGCCGTGGCTCCGCTCCCTGCTCGACGACGTCGCCGCGACGCCCACCGAGCCCTGGAGCGACGCCGACCTCAAGGCCCGCGGGCTCGACCCCGTGCGCGTGCGCCGGTGGTTCAAGAGCCAGTACGGCATGACGTTCCAGGCGTACCGGCGGGGGCTCCGGTTGGGCCATGCGCTGGGCCAGCTCCGGGAGGGCGCGTCGGTGACGAGCGCGGCACTCGACTCCGGCTACGACTCGCTGTCCGGATTCAGCGAGGCCCTGCAGCAGCTCGTGGGGCGGGCGCCCAGCGCGAGCCGCGACGCGACGCCGGTCGTGCTGACGCGGCTCCTCACGCCGCTCGGACCGATGATCGCGGGCGCGACGGACGAGGGCCTGTGCCTGCTCGAGTTCTCCGATCGCCGCATGCTCGAAGAGCAGCTGCGGCGCATCGCGCGGCTCCTGCCCGGGCCGCTCACGCCGGGCCGGCACGCGGTCCTCGACCAGGCCGAGGGCGAGCTGCGGCGCTACTTCGCCGGCGAGCTGCGGGACTTCACGGTGCCGCTCGCGGCCCCCGGCTCCGAGTTCCAGCGGCGCGTGTGGGACGGGCTCAGGCGCATTCCCTACGGGGAGACGCGGAGCTATGCCCAGCAGGCGGCCGCCATCGGGCGGCCCGACGCGGTGCGGGCCGTCGCCCGGGCCAATGGGGACAACCGCATCGCCATCGTGATCCCCTGCCATCGGGTGGTGGGATCCGACGGCCAGCTCACGGGCTACGGCGGAGGGCTGTGGCGCAAGCGGTGGCTGCTCAACCTCGAGGCGGGCGGCCGCGCGAGTCCGGCCGCACGCTGACGCGGACACCGGCTGGCACGGCTGCGCGCGCGACCGTCACGTGGTCTTCCGCAGCGCGAGGGCGTTGATGCAGTACCGCAGGCCGCTCGGCGCGGGCCCGTCCGGGAAGACGTGCCCGAGATGCGCGTCGCAGATGTTGCACGTCGTCTCGACCCGCCGCACGCCGTGCGAGTCGTCGAGGTGGTACGCCACGGCGGTCGGCTCCACGGGCTGCGTGAACGACGGCCAGCCGGTGCCCGACTCGAACTTCTCGCTCGCGTCGAACAGCAGGGTGTCGCAGCACACGCACGCATACCGCCCGGGCTCGAACAGGCTGCACATCTCCGAGCTGAACGGCCGCTCCGTGCCTTTGCGCCGGGTCACCTGGTACTCCTCGGGCGACAGCTGTGAGCGCCACTCCGCGTCGGTGTGCTCGACGCGTCTGCCCGGCTTGGGGTTGCCGTGACTGGCGAGTGCGACGACGTCGGTCCATTGCAGCATGGTGGTTCGCCCGGACGAGGAGAGTGGGGAGAGGCAGGCTACGGCTCCTTCTCGAAGCGCGCCTGGAACTGGTCCGGCTCGCCGGGCCCCTCACCTCCCAGCCCCAGCTCGATCGCGTCGCCGGACACCGTGGCGGGACTCAGCAGCAGCGGGACCGTATCGAAGCTGTCCGGCGCGAACGTGAGCGTGGCGCCGGCGCGCGTGTACGTCCCCCACTCGGTGACCGTGAACGGATCAACGCTGCCGAAGTTCCGCGCGGTGATGCTGACCGTGTAATCCGACGTGGTGAGCGTGAGCGTTCCGGCCAGATACCAGCAGCAGCCCAATCCCTCGTTGTCAAACGGCAGCGGCGAGTCGTTGAGGGATTCCAGCGCGTACGATCCCTCGACCGATTCCGGACCGGCGTCGCTGCAGGCCAGCGCCGCGCCGAGGGCGATGGCGATGCTGGTGCATGTCCGCGTGGTGGTGCGCATCGTGAACTCCAGGCGAATGTCCGGCCGCCGGAAGTCTGCAGGCGGCCTCGAACGCAACCTACCCGGACGCGCACCCCCCGACCACGCCCCCGGGCCTACGGCGTGCGCCGCGAATCCTCCTCGAGCACGACCTCGGGGATGTAGTACCGGGGCGGCGTGAAGACCCGGACGCGCCCGTGGCGGATCTCGGTCTCGAACGACTGGAATCCGAGCCCGATCCGGACCGAGTTGCCCCGGTCGGCGAGCGGTTCCGGCGCCCGCCAGAACATGCGGCCATCCACGATCAGCTCGACTCCGCCGTCGTCCAGCACCTGGAGGGCGTAGGTGTGCCACTGGTCGGGGTTGGCGGGGAGCGGCAGCGCCACCCGCTGCTCCGGCGTCGCGATCCAGGCCTCGGCGGGTCCGACTCCCGACGGCCCCTGCACGCGGAACTCCACGAGTGCGGGTGCCGCGCCCGACGCGAGCGTGCTGTCGGGATGGTCTTCGGCATAGAGCGCCACGCCGAACTCCTGATGCAGCTTGCCGGTGAACGGCATGCGGCCCTCGACTTCCACCCCCAAGCCGCCGCGCAGCGGGAACGCCTCCCGGGTGATGGCGCCGCTCGCGAAGAACTCGTCGCCGCGGTTGGCGAAGACGCCTCCCCCGCCCGGGCCGTCGTCGGTGCGGGTCAGCGGGGCGGGATCGCCAAACAGCCGCCAGCGCTCGGGCTCGAGTCCGTGCGTCCAGTCTTCCTCGAACGCCACGGGCACGTCCCG
Source organism: Gemmatimonadales bacterium (assembly GCA_036732805.1). GTDB lineage: Bacteria > Gemmatimonadota > Gemmatimonadetes > Gemmatimonadales > GWC2-71-9 > JAOTWJ01. The sequence continues at coordinate 9,366 of DAINBS010000045.1, forward strand.
TTCTGCGAGCGGGACCGAGTAGACCAGGATCGTGTCGACCCGCCATCCCGCGGCGCTCGCGACGATCGCGGTGCGGCCCGGGCCGTGGACCCAGACCTGGCCCGGGGCTTCGAGCCGCGCGACTGCGGCGTCCGTTACCGACCACTCGATCGGGAACGCGATCGGGAGGGGGGCTCCTTTGGGGCCGGTCGCGTCCACACCGAAGGCCAGGTACTGGCCGGGACTCGCGAGTTGAGTACGGGGCGTGATGGCGAGCCGGTCGAGCCAGGCGATGGGGGGGTCGGGATGCGCGACCAGGGCCACCAGACCGGGGGGAGCGTCCACGCGCACACGCAGGCCGGTGAACGTGTCGAGCAACTCGAGTTGGCGCGCGGTCTCGTCGTCGCCTACGAGTACGGCCAGCACCATCGGCGAAAGCCAAACGGGCCGGTGCTTGTCGCCGGCACCGCGCGTGAGCCGCTGCAGGTCGGTACGGTCAGGCCGCACGCCGTACACCTCGGCGATCCCGTCGCGCCGCGAAACGAACGCAATCCGTTCGCCGTCGGGAGACCAGGACGGGTCGCCGTCCCAGGCCGGATGGCGCGAGAGCCGCCGGAGGTTCCTGCCGTCGAAGTCCACGAGGAACACCTCGGGCACGCCCCGCGCATCCGCCGTGAACGCGATACGGGTGCCGTCGGGCGACCATGCCGCGGTGGGGAACTCCCTGCTCTCGAGTCCCGACACGAGACGACGAGCCGTGCCGGCGACGAGATCGTACATGGCCAGCCCGAACGACTGTGTCCGTCCGTCGCTGAGGATGCGGCGGTGCGCGTAGAGCAGGTAGCGTGCATCGGGCGACCACGCCACGGGATACTCGTCGCCCGGCGCGCCCGCGAGCACCCGCGGCGATTCGCCGCCCACCCGCACTGCGAGGTCCCACCCCAGCGGCGTCTGGAATGTGGTGGCGATCGTCCGTCCGTCCGGGGCGGGGAGGTCAGTCGGCTGCAGGTCCTGGCGCTCCGTGACGTTCACCGCGGTGCCCCGAAGGCCAAGCGCGACCACGCGGTGGGTGTTGCCGGCTCGCGCCACTGCGAGGAGGCGCCCCTGGACCCCGTCGAACGGGTCGCCGGGAGCCCGTGGTTCGCGCGGGCGCGCGAGCGCCACGGCGAGGAGCAGCAGCACGACCCCGCCGGCGATGGCCAGTGCGGTTCCGCTGATCGGCCGGCCGCGGATGACAAACGCCGGTCGTGAGACCCGTTCGCGCGTGTCCGGGACCGGCGGCGGCTGTGGCCGGACTGGCATGGATGGCGCCGGCTGAGGTCCCAGGCGCAGCTCGTCGCGCACTGTCTGGAGCCGCGCCTCCAGCTCGGGCGAAAGCTCTTCGTCCAGGGCCTGGAGCGACAGCTGGCGGTAGGCTTCCAACGCCTGCAGCGCCCCCACCTGATCACCGGTGGCGTTCAGCGTCTGCGCGAGCAGCCGCTGGCGCTGCTCGTCCAGCGGATTGAGCGCCGCGAAGGCGCGCGCCAGCCGGACAGCGTCCGCCCCGGCGCCTTCGGACAGGGTTCGCTCGATCTCCCGGACATACGCCACCTCCAGGCCCACGGCGACCCGCGCGTTGACGGCTTCGATCCAATGCTCCGCCTCGGAGCCCACCTTGCGCTCCTGACCGGCGGCGAACGGCCCACGGGCCAGCGTGATGACCGCGGCGTGGTCGCCCGCGGCCACGGCCCGATCGAACTCCCACAGGTCCACGCTCACGGTGGCCGGGTCGAGGGTGAGGGTGTCTTCGGTGCGCTCGAGGACGGTGTCGGTGTACCTGGACAGATAGAAGAGGGCCTGTCGGAGCGCGCGCAGTGCGCGCGGCCGGTCGCCTTCCGGCCACAACAACTCCGCCACGTCAATGCGCCGCGCGGAGTAACCCGGCCGCGTCGCGAGGAGCGCGGGGATCAGCAGCGCTTTGGAATTGGAGAGCGCTTCCTCGTCCGACCCCTGGTCGGTGCGCACGAGGGCGAGCCCCCCAAGGGTCCGGAGGTGGTAACGCGGCATGCGTTGTCCGGGTTCGGGGACCGCCGGGGCGAAGGGGCGAATGTTGCCCCGGGGGCGGTCGCCCACAAGGGGGAACGTCACCTTCGGCCCGGCGCGCCCTGATCCGGGAGCGCCGCGGACCAGGGGGCACCGGCTCGGGTCACTCGCTCCTGCTCGGACGGTAGGTGACGGTGAGCGGCGCGGCCAGCTCGATCTTCAGCCGGGTGCCCGCCGGCAGGACGAGGTCGTCGCCATCGGTGGCGATGGCAACGCCGGTGCCGATCGCGGCCCCGGCCACCGCGCCCCCAAGGGCGCCCTTGCCCCCACCCAACACGCCGCCCAGGATACCGCCGGCCACGGCGCCTCCGCCGATCTCGACGGCACTTTCCACGGCGTCACTCTTGCCGCGGACCCGGAACGGCCGGCTGTCGATGAGGTATCGCTCCCCACCGGCCTCCAGCTCCGTGAAGCGCAGCGTGAGCTCGGGCGCCCCGGCAATGCGCCCGCCGCCCTTGGCATGGGTCACCTCGCCATGCACCGCGGCCCCGGCGGGGATCACGGTGTCGGGGCCCAGGCTCACGGGCTCGGTGGTCTCCAGCCGTACGGTCTCGCCCACAGCGCTGACCTTGGTGGAGACGGTGCGATCGAGCGCCGCGACGAGCATGGTACCCGGTGGAACGGTGGCCTCACGCGTGTCGCCGTCGCCGGTGGTGACCACCATGGCGGCGACGGCACCGGCCGCGAGCAGCATGGTCACCGCGGGAAGGAGCGGGCCGGAGAGCCACCGGCGCGAGGACGTCGTTGGGGTGGCTGCATTCGTCATACTCGAGTCTCCTCCATAGAACACCCACGGCACAGCCATTGATCGGGCTGCGGCGAGGGCGCTGTATTGGTCCGCCTGGCGGGGGACTGCCGGCGGACCCAGACCGTCGGCGGCAGTGCCCCGACGTCCCCCGGTCCTTGTCGTCGCCGCAACGCGGCTCCGGTTGCCTCGCATCAGGGCTACCGCAGTGCCGTTAGATCGGTGTCGGAGGCGCGTGGTCTCGGTTGTAACGGGAAGCGTTAGAAGTGGCGAGAAGCCCGTCCGACGGCGGTCTAACGGGTCGTCGCCACCATGAAGGCAGGTCAGGACGTGGACCCGGAACGTGCCGGCGCAGTCCGCCGCGTCGTCCCCCGGGCCAGTCGGCGGGACTCACCACTGAGGAGGAAACGATGCGCAGCACCAGTCGCATGGGATGGACCTGGATGCCGGTGGCGCTCCTGGCGGTCGCGGCGGCCTGTGAGCCCCGGATCAGCCCGGAAACCCAGGCCCAGCTGGCGGCGCTCGATACGGTCGCCGCACAGCGCGACAGCCTGTTCAACGAAGTAGCCGATAACGCGCGGTTGCTGAACGAGATCAGCGTGGAGCTGGACCGCGTCGAGGACCTCCCCCCGTTCGATTCCTCGACCGCCGAGTCTCCCGTGAGCGCTCGGCGCGCGTCCCTGCTCCACAAGGTGCAGCAGGTCACGACCAAGCTGGCCGAGACCGAGCGGCGCCTTGCCACGAGCCGCGCACAGCTCCAACGGACGCGGCAAGAGGCTGACACGCTGAAAGGCCGGGTCGGGGCGCTGGAGCAGATGGTGGTCGGGTTCGAGGAGATGATCGCGAGCCAGCGCATCACGATCGAGCAGTTCACCGAGCGTGTCACGACGCTCGAAGCCCAGAACCTCGCGCTGCGCGACACCGTGACCGAGCTGGACACCCGGCAGGCCACGGCGTACTACGTGGTGGGCACCAAGGAGGAGCTGCTGGAGCGCGGGATCATCGTGAAGGAGGGAGGAGCCCGCGTGCTCTTCATCTTCGGCAAGGCTGGTGAAACGCTGCAGCCGGCCCGCGACCTGGATCCCAGCCAGTTCACCCCGATCAACCTGCGCGAGGTGACGGAGATCCCGCTGCCGGATTCGACCGCCGAGTACTTGATTGCCTCCCGGCAGGACCTGGCCTATCTCGTGGAGCCGCCGGCGGAGAAGAACCGCGTGCGGGGAAGCGTCCGGATTGGCGCGCCCGAGCAGTTCTGGCTGCCGTCGAAGTTCCTCATCGTCGTACGTACCTGAAGCGAAGCGCCGCCCCCGGGGCCTGAACGGCTCCGGGGGCGGCGCGCGGTGTGCCGTCCCGCGGCCT
>DAINBS010000046.1:0-12883 GCA_036732805.1 Gemmatimonadales bacterium
GCGCACCAGGTTCCCGCTCGCCGGGAAGCACGCCGCGGCCGCCTGCGCCGCCTGTCATCGGCCCGATCGCGCCCGGACCAGGGAGCTGGCCCTCACCTTCGTGGCCGCCACCAGGACCCGGGCGTATCCGGTCCCGGTGGCCGAGCGGTGCGTGTCCTGCCACGTGGACTACCACGAGGGAGCGTTCCGGGAGAGCGCCGGCGGGAGCGACTGCCGCAATTGCCACGGCGAGGACGACTGGACCCCGACGACGTACGACATCGCGCGTCACAACCGGGACGCGAAGTACGCCCTCACCGGCGCGCACCTCGCGGCGCCCTGCCTCGCCTGCCACAAGAACGCGGCGCTCGGCCAGACGGCGCTGCAGTTCCGGATCCCGCGGCGGGAATGCCTTTCCTGCCATCAGGCGCTCGATCCGCACGGCGGTCAGTTCGGCAGCCGGGCCTGCGACGAGTGCCACGCCACGGATTCGTTCAGGATCGCGGCGTTCGACCACGCACGGACGAGCTACCCGCTCGACGGCCGGCATCGCACGGTCCCGTGCGCCTCGTGTCACCCAACGGTCACCGGCCCCGACGGCCGCGCGGTTCGCACTTATCGACCGCTCGGCACCGCCTGCCGGGACTGCCACGCGGACGGTGAAGGATGAGACCTCTGCCGCTGATGGCCTCGCTCATTGCGCTCGCCGGGGCACCCGGTTGGGCGCCGGCCCAGCAGAACCCGCACGGGAAGCTCCCGGACGGGGTGGACTGCGCCGACTGCCACACGCCAGAGAGCTGGACGCCCAACCCGGCCACGGTGAAGTTCGATCACGACCGGCAGACGCGCTTTCCGCTCGACGGGCGGCATGAGGCCGTCGCCTGCCGCAGCTGTCACCTGGATCTCACGTTCACCAACCCGGTGCTCCGCGACGCCGACTGCGCCACGTGCCACGCCGACGTGCACCGCGGCGCCTACGCGCAGCGCTGCGCCGAGTGCCACACGACGGTGAGCTTCAGCGACATGTCGGTACGGGAAATCCACGCCCGCACCACATTCCCGCTCACCGGTGCGCACCTCCAGATCGCGTGCCGTGCGTGCCACGTGGACAGCCGCCTGGGGACGTTCACGCCGCTCGACCCCCAGTGCCTGACCTGCCACGAGGAGGACTACACGGGCGCCCAGTCGGTGAGCCACATGAACTTCCCCACCGACTGCCTCCGGTGCCATGTCACGCTCGCGTGGACCGCCAACGTCCGGTTCGACCATCCGACCGTGTCTGGCGGCTTCCGCCTGCTCGGTGCCCACATGCGGATCCGGTGCGCGAGCTGTCACGGCCCGAATCTCGAGCCGCTGTTCACGCCGACCAACGATCAGGACTGCATCGCCTGCCACGAGCCGGACTACGACCGCGAGCACCCGGGCGGCAGCTTCCCCACCACGTGTCTCACCTGCCACACCGTCGAGACGTGGAGCGACGCCACGTTCGAGCACGCGGCGGTGGCGAACGGGTTCCGGCTGCTGGGGGCGCACGCGCGCATCGCGTGCGAGGCGTGCCACTCGCCCACCGACTGGTCGGTTCCGTTCCAGCCGGCGAGTGATCAGGACTGCATCAGCTGTCACGCGGCCGACTACCAGGGCGAGCACGCGGGGTCCGGGTTCCCAACCACCTGCCTCGCGTGTCACACCGTCGAGACCTGGGACGGGGCAGACTTCAGCAACCACGACCCGCTGTACTTCCCGATCTACTCGGGCGCGCACCAGGGCAAGTGGTCGAGCTGTCAGGAGTGCCACGTGCAGCCGGACAACTTCCAGGTGTTTTCCTGCTTCAGTTGTCACTCGCAAACGGAGACCGACAACGACCACGAGGGCGAGTCGGGCTACCGCTACGACAGCAACGCCTGCTACCAGTGCCACCCGAACGGGAGGGGCGACTGATGCGCCCCCCTCGAGCTGCCGATCGCGTGATCGTCGGAGCGTGGGTACTGGCGCTCGGTCTCGCCCTCCCGCTCACCGCCCAGCAGACGCGGATCACCGCCGTGGTGGACTACCTCGCCGGCGCCAGCATCTACCTGGCGGCGGGGACGGACCAGGGCATCGTGCCCAACGACACGCTCACGGTCTTCACCGCGCCGGAGGGTGAGGCGGTCGGGCGGTTTGTCGTGCTGAGCGCCACGGCCACCCGGGCCGTGGTCGAGTTCCTCGGCGCGCCGTTCCCCGTGACGCGCGGCGCGACGCTCTATCTTCAGCCCGGAAGCATCCGGCGCGGCGCGGCGGCGGCGGTCAGCGCCGCGGCGGAACGTCCCGATCGCCCGGCGCGCGGCCGATCACCCTCGCTCCACGGCCGCCTCTCGCTGGAAGCCAACGCGTTCGAGTCCACGACGGAGTGGCAGAGCAACGAGCTCGAATCGGTTACGCGCCGGTTCGCGACGCCCGCGCTCGGTCTTCGAGCGGTGGCGGCCGACCTCCCGGGCGGTTTCAGCCTCAACACGAACCTCCGGGCGCTCTACCGCTACAGCGATCCCGAAATCATCAGCCCCGCCGGGGCGGTGCAGGTCTATCAGGCGAGCCTCACCCGGACGTTTACCGGCGTGCCGCTGTACCTGGAGCTGGGACGCTTCACCAACCCCTATTCACGGTTCAGCGGCACGTGGGACGGCGTGCTCATGCACCTGGGTGGTCGCGGCCTGGGCGTGGGCTTCGCGGCGGGGTTCGAGCCCGAGCGCGGCAACCAGGGGGTCGCGACGACGCTGCCCAAGGTCGCGGGGTTCGTCACCTACGACGTGGGAGACGGGCCGGTCCGCTACGCCACGGACATATCGGTCCACCACGTCCGTCCCAGTGACGACCGCCCTGATCACACCTACGCGGGCTGGTCGCAATACCTGCGGGTGAGCCGCCTGCGGCTGGGGAGCGACATCCAGGTGGACCGGAACCTGGAGACCGACGAGTGGGTGGTGACCCGGTTCAACGCCACCGCCTCCCTCCCGATCCTCCCCGGACTCGAAGTGCGGGGCCGCGTCTCGCGGTTCCAGCCGTACCGGTTCTGGCAGCTGTCGGACTTCATCGGGATCCGGCGCGACCAGGGCACCGTAGGGCTCCATTTCTGGCGGCCGGGCGGCAGCGTCAGCGTGGACATGGGCGCCGCATGGCTGGAGGGTGGAGCACGGAGCTACACATACTCCGGCGCGTTCAGTCTCCTGCGCACCCCGATGTTCGGCCTCGACTGGAGCGCCTCCGCAAGCTACTGGAGCCAGGGCACGTATTCCGCGCTCTATGGCACCGGCGGGATCGGCCGCGCGTTCGGCCGCACGCTGACGCGGGCGTCGTATCAGCTGTACCGGGCCACCGACGCCGACTTCCGTTCGGTGAGCCACACCGGCGAACTGGCCTTGTCCATCCCGCTGGCACGGAGCGTCTACGCCACCCTGCAGGGTCGCGTGCAGCGTGGGGACAACCTCCAGACCAACGGCCTGTTCGCGGGCCTCTGGACGAGCTTCTGATGTCGGACACCCTGCTCATTGCGCTGGTGGGTACCGGGCTCATCGCGCTCGTGATGTTCCCGTTCTACCGGCGGCAGCGCAACCTCGAGCGGGTGACCGCCGAGGCCGAAGAGCTGTCCAAGCGGTACGGCCTGCACGAGGCCGTGTCGCTGCACCCGGTGGTGGACGTCGGCGCGTGCATCGGCGCGGGCAACTGCATCTCCGTGTGCCCGGAAGGCGATGTGCTCGGGATGCGCCACGGGCAGGCCTTCACCGTGAGCCCGGCCCGGTGCATCGGCCACGGCCTCTGCGAGCGGGCCTGTCCCACCGAGGCCATCCAGCTCGTGTTCGGCTCGACCAAGCGCGGGGTCGAGATCCCGCGCATCAAGCAGAACTTCGAGACGAACGTGCCGGGGCTCTACATCGTGGGCGAGCTGGGCGGTATGGGACTCATCCGGAACGCCTTCGAGCAGGGGCGGCAGTGCATCGAGGGCATCGCCGCCGCCGGGCGCGGGCCCGCCAACGCGCTGGACGTGGTGATCGTGGGCTGTGGGCCGGCCGGCCTGTCGGCCTCCCTGCACTGCCTGCACCACGGCCTGCGGTTCGTGACGCTCGAGAAGGAAGACATCGGCGGGACGGTTCGCTACTACCCGCGCAAGAAGATCGTCATGACCAGCTCGGTCAAAGTGCCGGGCTACGGCAAGCTGGACTTCCGCGAGATCGCCAAGGAGGAGCTGATCGGGATCTGGGAAGACATCGTGAGGCGGACGGATCTGCACGTGGACACCGGCGTCACCGTGTCCGGTGTCACCCGCGACCGGGACGGGTGCTTCACGGTCACCAGCGCCAAGGGCACGTACCGCGCCCGCCGGGTGGTGCTCGCCATCGGCCGCCGCGGCGTGCCGCGCAAGCTCAACGTGCCCGGCGAGGATCTTCCGAAGGTGATCTACTCGCTGCTCGAGCCCGAGGTCTATCAGCGGGACCGCGTGCTCGTGGTGGGGGGCGGCGACTCGGCCGTCGAGGCGGCCCTGGCGTTGTCGGATCAGCCCGGGAACCAGGTGACCATGTCCTACCGGGGCGAGCAGTTCAACCGGATCAAGCCGGGAAACCAGACGCGCATCGAAGACGCCATGCGCCGGAATCGGGTGCGGGTGCTGTGGAAGACCAACGTCGTCGCGATCGAGGAGCAGAGCGTCACCTACAAGAACGGCGCGACGGAGAAGATGCCGAACGACGTGGTGGCAATCTTTGCGGGCGGCGAGCTGCCGTTCAAGTTCCTGGAGAGCTGCGGCGTGAAAGTGGACGTGAAGTTCGGCGAGCCCTAGCAGATCGGTGCATGAGTCTGGCGGCAGGTCGCTCCGGCCGCTGCAGTGAGCGAGTTGGCCGGGTTGGCGGGCCGGGCACCTCAGTGAAGCGTCCTCCGCGACCCACCGCGGCGACTTGTACCGTTGTCCCGTCCGCCTATGCGCCGCTCATCCGCACCGGCTGCCGACGTGATCCCCACGTCCCCGGAGCGGTGTCGAACACGCCCGCCAGCGCCGTTCCGCACGCGGCGCACGCACCGTCCTTCACGGCCCAGCCGAGCAGCGTGTAGCCGTCCCGCTCGATGAGCGCCGCACCGCAGGCGTGACACCGCGTGATGCCACCGTCCAGGTCGCGCACGTTCCCTGTGTACACGTAGCGGAGCCCCTGCTCGAGTGCGATGGCGCGCGCTTGCCGCAGGGTGGACACCGGCGTGGGCGGCACGTCGAGCATCCGCCAGTCCGGGTGGAACGCCGTGAAGTGGACCGGCACGTCGGGGCCAAGCTCCTCCAACACCCAACGCGCGAGTGCCGCGAGTTCCGTCTCGTCGTCGTTCCAGCCCGGGATGAGCAGGGTCGTGATCTCGAGCCACGTGGACGTCTCGTGCCGGATGTACCGCAGGGTGTCGAGCACGGGCGCCAGCTCGCCCACGCACAGCTCGTGGTAGAACTTCTCGGAGAAGCCCTTCAGGTCCACGTTCGCCGCGTCCATGTGCCCGTAGAACTCCGCCCGCGGCTCGGGGCACTGGTAGCCGGCCGTGACCGCCACCGTCTTCACGCCCCGGGCGCGGCACGCCCGGGCAACGTCGATCGCGTACTCGTGGAAGATGACCGGGTCGTTGTAGGTGAAGGCCACGCTGCGGCAGCCCAACCTCACCGCGGCGTCCGCGATGGCCTCCGGTGACGCCGCGTCGGCCAGCGTGTCCACCTCGCGCGACTTGGAGATGTCCCAGTTCTGGCAGAACTTGCACGCGAGATTGCAGCCCGCCGTCCCGAACGAGAGCACCGGCGTGCCGGGCAGGAAGTGATTGAGCGGCTTCTTCTCGATGGGGTCCACGCAGAAGCCGCTTGAGCGCCCGTACGTGGTGAGCACGATGGCGTCGTCCTGCCGCATGCGCACGAAGCACAGGCCCCGCTGCCCTTCGCGCAGCTTGCAGGCGCGGGGGCACACATCGCACTGGACGCGGCCGTCGTCCAGCCGATGCCAGTAGCGGGTGGGAACCACTGATGACTGCGGAGCCGCGACGCCCATGCGGGCCTCCCTTCCCTACCTCCGCTCCTCGGGCGCTGGTCCGAAGCCCACGAGGAGGCTCCCGTTGATACCCTCCACCCGAACCCCGCGGTCCCCGCGCGAGCCGCTGAGCCAGGCGGCGTAGAGCACCGCCCGGGCGCTGTCCCCCGCCTGCTCCCAGCGCAGAATGGCCGAGGGAATCTGTCGCCCCCCCGCGGAGTCGGCGTAGGCGTCGGCCCGGGCCACCAGGCCTGCCAGGGGGATGGTGAGCACGCGCACGCCGGCGCGCTGGATCACGAGCGCGCTGTCACCCTCGAGGTGGACCGAGACGTCCGCGTTCTGCGGGGGCTGGCGCCGCGCGGTGACCGTCAGCAGCACGTCGTAGCCCGCTACCGGGATCGCCGCCGAGTCGGCCTCGGTGTTGTAGCTGAAATGTTCCTGGTCACCCACCGGCGCCCAGCGCTCCATGTAGGGGACGCCGATCCTCGCGGCGACGGTCTGGGCGCGCTCATAGGCCAGCCTGGACCGGGCATCCCCGCTCCCGGAATCGAGCCCCGCGAGCCCGTCCTCGAACCAGTTGGCAATGCTCGCCGAGCCATGCGTGGAGAGGAGATACCGCAATACCGCGCTGATCTCGCGGCGGTCGTCCGCGGAGACCGTGCCCGTGGCCGTCCCGGCCCTGCCGTCCACCAGGATGCCGTTCCGCTCGAGCAGTCCCGCGAGCCGGTGCACCTGGCTGCGCTCGGACACGCGGTAGGCGCCAACCGGGCCGGCCAGGGTGACAAAGGCAAGCAGGCAGAGCGTGAGCGGGATGAGCTTGATGTTCCGCGACCCGCTGAGCGCGTAGTAGATCGCGATCGCAGCGAGCCACACCGACAGTACGATCAGGAAGTAACGGTTCTCGGTGATGCCGTACTGGGCCACCCGCTGATAGATGGCGAGCCACAGCATGGCGATGGCCGGCAGCAGGGCCGGAAAGAACCAGCGCCAGTAGGTGCGGATCCAGCGAGACCCGTCTTCTTCGGCCGCGGGATGCAGCATGAGCAGCGAGAAGATCCCCACCGCCGCCACGCTCGACACCAGCCAGCCGATCCAGCCGCTCGGCCAATCCCAGGTGATCAGCACCTTCACGAGGTAGGCCGTGAGGATCACGAGGTACCCGATCACGATGGGCACCAGCAGGTACTGCGCGAACACCTTGAGACCCGCCGGATACGACCGCTCGCGTTCGAGCGCCGCGAGGTCCTCCGGCATCCACGCCAGGAACAGCCACGTCATCACCAGAAAGCCGATCACCGCCAACAGGCGCGGGTACGCGGTGTCCTCGATGGGGACGCCGAACAGCTTGTCCAGCGCCAGCAGCGCGATCGCGAGTCCCACGAACAGCACCCCCGCGTACACGCCCGCGAGGATCGCGCGGAAGAACAGGCGCTTGTTGAACTCCCAGAACCCCGCGATCTCCCCGCGCGCGAGGAACGGCACCACGGCCACCAGGAAATGCAGGCCGGCCATGGTCTGCATGGCGCGGGCCACCCGCACGGGCTCCGCCCACCCGCCCCACAGCCAGTAGAACAGCGCCATCCCGAGGAAGCCCACGGCCCACAGCGCCGCGCGCACGGCCATCGGTCGCCCGCGCCGTTCCACCCACAGGTCCACCGCCAGGAACAGCGAGATCCCGAGCATCGCGGTGACCAGAAGGCGGCCAAGTTGGTCCGGGTCGCGGACCTCCTCGATGGCCATGATCGCGACGACGGCGCAGACCGCCCCGGACAGGAGCGAGAGCGGAAAGCGCCGCGCGGTGCGCACGGCACCGATGACGAGTGGCTGGAGACTCACGAGGGAAAGGCGGGAGGACGGCACGTTCCGGCTCCGGAGCGGGGTGCCAACAGTATAGAGTACTTTATGCTACAAAGTCAATCGCCGAATCTGATGCCCTGCGCCAACGGCAGCTGCGTGCTCCAGTTGAGCGTGTTGGTCTGCCGGCGCATGTAGATCTTCCAGGAATCCGAGCCCGACTCGCGCCCGCCGCCCGTTTCCTTCTCGCCGCCGAACGCACCGCCGATTTCGGCGCCGCTCGTGCCGATGTTCACGTTGGCAATGCCGCAGTCGCTGCCGCGCGGCGACAGGAACGCCTCGGCCTCGCGGACGTGCTCCGTGAAGATGGCCGACGACAGTCCCTGGGGAACGCCGTTCTGGAAGCCTATGGCCTCGTCGATCTCCGCCACCGCCGCCGCTCCCGTGGACGACTGCTTTCCGTACGTGATGATATACAGGATCGGGGCGAACGTCTCTTCCTGTACGATATGGAAACTGTTCTTGGCCGCGGCAATGCAGGGCGTGACATAGTGGCCGCCAGGGTATAGCGTCCCTTCGAGCGTCTCCCCGCCGTAGAGGATCTCGCCGCCTTCTTCCTTGATACGGGTGATGGCGTTCTGCATGTCGCGCACGGCATCCGGCGTCACGAGCGGTCCCATGAGGGTCCCGGCCTTCGACGGATCGCCGACGGGGATCCCCTCGTAGGACTTGACCAGCCTCCGCACCAGTTCGTCGCGCACCGACGCGTGCACGATGATCCGGCGGGTGGACGTGCAGCGCTGCCCAGCGGTGCCCACCGCGCCGAACAGGATGGCCCGGAGCGCCATGTCCAGGTTGGCGCTCGGACTCACGATGATGGCGTTGTTGCCCCCCAGCTCGAGAATGGTGCGGCCGAGCCGCTTGCCCACCACCTCGCCCACGTGCCTGCCCATCTGCGAGCTGCCGGTGAACGAGATGAGCGGCAGCCGCTGGTCATGCAGCATGCGCTCGCCCACCGTCGAGCCCTTACCGATCACGAGCGAGAAGATGGCGGGGTCCACGCCGTGCTCGATGCACACCTGCTGCGCGATCCTGGTGGTGGCGATGGCCGTGAGGGGCGTCGTGCTGGACGGCTTCCACAGGACGCTGTCGCCGCACACGCACGCGAGCGCCGTGTTCCAGCTCCAGACCGCCGTGGGGAAGTTGAACGACGTGATGACACCAATCACGCCCAGCGGGTGCCACTGCTCGAACATGCGGTGGTCCGGACGCTCGGACGGCATCGTGAGGCCGTAGAGCTGGCGCGACAGACCCACGGCAAAGTCGCAGATGTCGATCATCTCCTGCACTTCGCCCTCGCCCTCGGGCAGGATCTTGCCCATCTCGAGCGTCACGAGGGCGCCCAGCGCCTGCTTGTGCTCGCGCAGCCGGTTGCCGAGGTGGCGGACCAGGTCGCCGCGCCGAGGAGCCGGGACGTTGCGCCAGTTGAGGAACGCGGCGTGGGCGCGCGCGACCACTCGCTCGTACTCGGCTTCGGTGACCTGACGGACCGTCGCGATGCGCGAGCCGTCTATCGGGGTGACGACGTCGAGCGTCGGCCCGGAGCCGATCCACTGGCCGTCGAAGCCGCCCAGGTTCTCGCCTACGAGGCCCAGCTCGCTCAGTACGTCATGATGTATGGATACCGCGGTCGGCATGTTGGATTTCCCCTGGTTTGGTGCGTCGCGGGGAAACCTAGTCAGGGGACGGAGGGGTGGCAGGGGTGGGAGGAGAGGCAACCACTCCTACTCCTCCCACTTCTGCCACTCCTCCGTCAATTCACGGGCCGCGCCCGAATGAGCCGGCCCAGCAGGCCGGACAGCACGTCGGCCGGCAGCGTCGAGCGCGCCTCCACCAGGTAGCGCCCCACCCGCACGCTGCCGATCGCGCTGTCGCCTTCACTCCGGACAGTGACCTGACCGACGCCGACGGTGTCCGCTCCGAAGTCCGCGAGCGCCGCCACGAGCGCGATCTCGCCGTCCTCCGCCCGCTGGATCACGCGGATGCCGAACACGCCGGACATCCGGGTTTCCGCGACACTCACAACCTCGAGCCCGGGAATGGCCACGATCTCGTTGGCGATCGCGTGGCCCGGCGGCACGACGATGCGCGGCAGCGCCGACGCCGGCTGCGACGGCGTCGTCACCACGTCCGGCGGGACAACGGCCGGGGGCACCGTGTCGGGCACCACGGAGTCGGCGCGCACCGTGTCCCTGCGCTGCGCCGCCCCGGCGGGGGGATTCGTCACCGCATTGAAGCCGACCGGGCCGAACTGCGCGGTGTCCGCTGGCGGTGCCGCCGAGTCCGCGGGTGCCGCGAGCGACTCGGCCACGGCGACCTGGTCGGTCGGCTGCTCGCCGCCGGTTTCGTTTCCGCCGCGTCCGAACGGCAGGAGCCCCACGGCCCACGCCACCGCGCCCGCGATGACGATCACGGCAAGTCCGATCCCCGCCGCGATGAGGCCCGCATGGCTTTCCTTTTTGGCGGTCCGCGGCTCGCGCACCAGGACGTGCGACTCGTCGGGCCGCCCCCGCCCTTTCGACGGACGCGGCTCGGGCTCCGGGGCCACCCGCGGGACCGCTGCTTCCGGCACGGCCGCCGGTTCGGGCTCGGCTTCAGGTGCCGGCTCCTCCGGCGCTGAGACGGGAGGCTCTGCGGCCGGGGCCGCCGCCATGGCCTCCGCCACCACTTCGTCCACCGACTTGGGCCTGGCATGGGCCTCCGGTTCGGCGGCCGGCTCGGACGCCGATACGACTACCACCTCCGGCTCCGGCTCGGGTGGCGGCGGGGGCGGCGCCGAGAAACTCGGCTCCTCGACTCCGTGCCGGATGAGGAGACCATCCTCGGCTTCCGGCGCCGAAGGGGCCTCCACTGCCGGCGTGGTCTCTGACTCGAACGTGAGGAGCGGCAGATCCAATCGCCGAGCTTCTTCTTCCTCCGAGGGCGGCTCGTGGGTTTCGGGCTCCTCCCAGACGTGCCGCTCTTCCGGCGCCTCCACATGCTCTTCGTGTTCCGCCGCCTCCCAACGCGTGGGCTCGGGCGCAACCGGCTCCGGCGCAGGGGCTTCCGCCTCATGCTCAGGTTCTGGCGCCGCTGCTTCCGGTGCTGGCTCGGGTTCCGGTTCTGGTTCAGGTTCAGGTTCGGGTTCAGGTGCCGGCTCGGCAGGCGTGGGCCCCGCCAGCAGCGACAGTGCGCCCTCCACGCGGGCCCGGGATCCGGCATCCTCCGCGTCGTGCGCGATTTCCTCGAGGATGGTGACCACGTCATCGCGCTCGACCCGGCGCGCGTACCGGATCGCGACCTCGGCCGCCGCTCCGGCATGGCCATGCGAAAGCAGCGCCTGCCCGAGTCCCACCGCGGCATCGTCGCGCGTTGGATCGGCACGCCGGATCTTCTCCGCCAGCGCGCCGATGCTGCGGGCGGAGCCCGCCACCGCGTAATGCTCGGCCGCCTGCTTGTACATCGCGACCGCGCCTGCGGGATCGCCGAGCTTGAGCGCGAGGTCTCCCACCTTCACGTACATGGGAAGCTCGGCCTTGAGCGCGGGCGTCCCCTCGAGATGCTTGAGGATGTGCTCGTAGATGGTGCGCGCCTTGGCGAGATCACCCTGCTGTTCGAGGATCCGCGCGCGCTCCTTGAGTTCCGAGACTTTGGCCACGCACTCGCTCCGCAAGACAGCCCCCGGGGACGTGCCTGGGGGGCAATGGTCAGCCTCCGTATCTCGTTGGAAAGATTAGGCTTGTACGAAGACGGCGCAACCCGGCTGCCCTGCGCCAACCCCTGCCGTCGCCTGCTCGAGACTCGGGCGCTCCCCACGCCGCGGTGCCTGCGCGCCTGCGAGCGGGGCGCGCCGGACCACGGTGCTTCACGCTGATCTCAGGCTGTCTTCAAGCCGCGCGCGCGACCGTTGGGGATCCCACAACAGGCGGACAGCCCCCATGACGCCGTTCAACGTGAACCGTCGCGAGTTCGTGAAGCTCGGTGCGGCCGGCACCGCCGCGGTGATGCTCGGGCCGCGGGCCCTGGCAGCCGACACACCCCCGATGGCCGAGCGCCCGCTGGGCCGCACCGGGCACCGCGTGCGGCTGTTCAGCCTGGGCGGTCAGGCCACGCTCGAGCAGCCGGATCGCCTCGAGGATTCGGTCGCGATCATCAACCGCGCCATCGACCTCGGCGTCAACTACCTCGACACGGCCGCCGCGTACGGCCGCGGCATCAGCCAGACGTACCTCGGCGAGGTCATGGCCACGCGCCGGAACGAGGTGTTCCTCGCCACCAAGACCCACAACCGGACGCGGGACGGCTCGCTCCAGCTCCTCGAAGACAGCCTCAAGCGGCTGCAGACCGACCACATCGATCTCTGGCAGCTGCACAACATCACTCGCACGGAGCAGCTCGATCAGATCTTCGGGAAGGACGGCGCCATCGAGGCCCTGACCCGCGCGCGGGACGAGAAGATCGTCCGCTTCCTGGGCATAACCGGCCACTACGATCCGGCGGTGCTGATGGACGGCCTCCGGCGCTTCCCATTCGACACGATCCTGATGGCGCTGAACGCCGCCGACCGGCACCACACGCCGTTTCAGGACACGGTGCTCCCGCTGGCTAATGAGATGGGCCTGGGTGTGATCGGGATGAAGATCCCCGCCCGCGGCCGCGTGTTCCGCGACGGGGGCGTCACCTCGATGCGCGACGCCATGCACTACGTACTGACGCTGCCGGTGAGCACGGTCATCATCGGCTGCGACACGGTGGCACAGCTCGAGGAGAACGTCCAGCTGGCGCGCGAGTTCACGCCGCTCGCGGCGGGCGAAATGCGGCGCATCGAGGCGCTCACCGCCCCGTACGCCACCGATGCCGCGTTCTTCAAGAAGACCGGAGCGGGCTTCGGCCGCTGAGCCGGACGAGCCCCACCTCGGGGCGGGGGCGAGGGCCGTGGCGGCCCTCGCCCTGCCGGGCAAGGCTACAACACCGCGTTCATGCCCCGCGAGGGCGGTCGGCCGAAGGAAATCAACATTCCTTCGTCTCGTCCGGCTCCCGCGCCCGATCGTCCCGCT
>DAINBS010000046.1:12893-13453 GCA_036732805.1 Gemmatimonadales bacterium
CACCTCGGGGCGGGGGCGAGGGCCGTGGCGGCCCTCGCCCCCGCGGCGTTACGGCGTCACCGGGCCCGGTCGGCTTCCTGCTCCGTGGCGAACAGGCGGCCGGTCCGGATCTCCTTCGCGATGCGGTCCAGATCGTACCCGTGGTCCAGCGCCGCCTCGATGGCGCGCGCGTCCACCATCACGTTGCGCCCGCGCTCGGGCAGATAGATGAACGCCCGGGACATGCCCTCGATGTTGCGGTCGAAGTTGAGCCCCACCAGCGCGAGGTCCTTCGTGAATGCCGGGGACCCCGAATTGCCGCCGTAGCTGTCGGCCGTCGAGATGAAGTTGAGCGGCGTCGCGAGGTCGAGCCCCACGGGCGGCGTCTTCCAGCGGTCCGGCAGCGCCCACTCGCTGTTCTGGCCGTGCGCCGCGTTCAGCTCGTACATCCCGTAGAAAGTGGTGTACACCGGGGCGATGGTCCCGTTGTACTCGTACGGCAGCACGCGCCCGTCCGTGATGCGCGGCGAGCCGCTGGCGTCCGGAGCCACCGCCGTTCCGTACACGGCAAACCGGGCCCG
>DAINBS010000047.1:0-13414 GCA_036732805.1 Gemmatimonadales bacterium
CCCCCGGGGCCTGAACGGCTCCGGGGGCGGCGCGCGGTGTGCCGTCCCGCGGCCTACGGCCGCGAGACGGCCACCGTGCGTACCACCGCCAGCAGCACCTCCTGTGTGCGGCGGTCGGCGGCGCCGCCCGTGATCGTGAGCGTAAGGCCGGGCTCGATCGGCACGAGGGCGAACACGTCGTAGCGGTCGCGGCGTTGGCCATGCTCGAAGATCCCACCCGCGGTGCGCCACGCCTGGATGAGCGCCTCCCGGCCCGCCACCGAATCGACGCACTCACTCATCTCGTGCATGCCCAACGACGGCACCCGCCGCAGGGTGATCCAGTGCTCATTGCTGCGGTTGAGTCCGAACCAGAGGTAGCCGGACAGGTCGCGGTCGGCTTTCCACCGGCGGTACGGAAGTCCGTCCGGCGGTTGCTCGACGAAGGCGTCGGGGACGCGGTACGTGACGCCCGCCGAGTCGGATACGGGCGTCCAGTCCGCCGGATCCAGCGCGGGAGCGGGACATGCCGGCGCGGCAGGCATCGGGGCCGGCGCCGTCCTCGCGGCATGACAGCCCGCGAGGAACAGGCTGAGGGCGGCGAGTCTCAGGGCGACCGTGACTGTCCTGCGGTGTGTGGCGTTGGCCATGGACACGTGTTCGACCTCGCGCTCGGCTACTGGACGAAGACCCGATAGCCCCAGGGCTCGAGGGTGAGCCGGGTGGTGTCGTCGAGCGTGACGGCCGCCCCGCTGAAGTACTCGGTATAGGCTCCGTGATACAGTGACTCGCGGAACGTGACCGTGCGCCGTGCGGCGGAGAAGTTGAAGACCGCGAACACCTTGTCACGTTCGTTCCGGCGCACGAAGCTCAGCACCGCCGCTTCCGCGCTGTTGGGCACCCTGATCATGGTGGCGCCCCACTCCCCGTTCCAGAGCGCCGTGTTGGCGTGCTTCAGGGCGAAGAGACGACGATAGAGTTCGCCGACCGGGTGCTCCCTCCACACGATGGAGTCCTTCTCGAAGAACGCGAGCCGCCGCGGCTCGCCGGCTTCCTGCCCGCTGTAGAGCATGGGGATGCCGTCGCCCACCACGGACAGCACGATCGCCGCGCCGAGCGCACGCCCGAACCGCTCGGGTCCCGTTCCCTCCCACGCGTTCTTGTCGTGATTGGTGACGAAGGTCATCCGCATGCTGTTGGCGGGATAGGCGCTCTCGTCCCACGAGTAATAGACGTACAGGGCGCTCACGTCCGCCTCGCCCGTGCCGATCCGACGGACCGCGTCGTACCACGTCCAGGCATACGTGGCGTCGAACGCCTCGGCGTGCAGGTCGCGCGACTCCCATTCGGCCAGCATGAACACCGGCTTGATCACCGCGAGCTCCCGGCGGAGGCCGTTCCAGAACTCGGTGGGGACGAAGCCCGCCACGTCGCAGCGAAACCCGTCCACGTCGGCCTCCTGCACCCAGTACGTCATGGCCTCCGTCATGTACTGGCGGAGCCCCGGCTGCGCGTAGTCGAGGTCGATGATGTCGGACCAGTCCCACCAGGGCGTGGGCCGGAAGTCGCCCTTCCAGTCGCGCTCGTACCACTCGGGGTGCTCGCGGACCAGGGAGTTGTCCCACGCTGTGTGGTTCGCCACCCAGTCGAGGATGACGTACATCCCCTGCGCGTGGGCCGCGTCCACGAAGCGCTTGAGGTCGTCCAGCGTGCCAAGCTCGGGATTGACGCCGTAATAGTCGCGCACCGAGTACGGGCTTCCCAGCGTGCCCTTCCGGTTCAGCTCGCCGATCGGGTGGATGGGCATCAGCCAGATGATGTCCACGCCCAGCGCCTTGAGCCGGGGGAGGTGCGCCATCGCGGCGGCGAACGTTCCCTCGGCGGTGAACTGCCGCGTGTTGAGCTCGTAGATCGTGGCGGACCTGGTCCACTCGGGATGCATTACCGGAATGTCTGGTGCGGGTTGAGGGGTGTCCGAGCGTGAAGCGGTGTCGTTGCCGCTCACGCAGCCGCAGAGGGCGGCGAGCCAGAGGCTGATGGTGGCGCGACGGATGCGGTGCATGTGCGGAATCTCCTCCGGCGCCCGCCGCGGTGCTACGGGCCCGAGAAGCCGATCGGGCCCCCAAGAGCGCGGGAGGGCGTCCGCACCGGCGACTTCCTGGCGGCCTTCTTCACCGGTCGTCGCGGCGCCGTTGCCATGGTGGACCCTCGGAGCGAGCAAGGGAGGAGAACATGCCGGTCCGGTCCCCGACGAGCAAGACTGCCGGAGTAGCTGTCTCACGCTCCGACGAATCAGTCCCGCCATGATGGCGGGGCTGATTCGTCGGACGGGGTGACGTTCACGACCGTGGGCGGCTACACACTCTCCGGGAGCGTCAGGACTCCTCCCCGCGCGAGCCGCCACGCCACCACCCCATGGAGCGTGCCCACCAGCCAGTACACCAACATGACGAGCCACGCCGGCTGGGTTGAGGACACGAGCCCCGTCACCAACCCGGCAATGGCGCCGGCGCCTGAGCTGAGCGGGAGGAACACGACGGAGCCGGGGAGGGGTGGCCGGGCGACCGCGCGATCCCGCACGGGAACCGCGCCGGCGCGCCACCGCCCCACGAGCCGGACCAGCGCGCCGAACAGCGCCAGTCCGTACCAGATCTGCAATCCCGTGGCGAACGCGACCGGCAGCGCGAAGAAGCTCACCGCGTCCGCCACCCATGACCCGGGAGCGAGCCACCGCGCCAATCCCACGCCGAGCACCGCCGCGCCCGGAAACAGCGCCAGCAGGGCCGCGATCACCAGGAGTGGTTGACGGGGAACTAGCACATGGCTCCTCAGGGCTGCGGCCCAACACCCGTGTCACGCCGTCGGGGCTCATAAAGGAGAAGGTCGGGTCTGGTGTCAATGATCCTCTAGCCGAGGGACCCCTGGGGCCGTAAGTTGGTGCGTTCGTCCAGCCCCCGGCACGATATTCCGATGGATTCTCATTGATAGATGGCGGCCTCGAGCGTGGCTCGATGGCGCGCGCGACCCAGTCCGGACCGGTCCCGGACCGGGGGGCGCGTGCAGCGGAACCCCTGCGTATCGAGCTCGCAACCGCTGGCGAAGTAATCACTTAGGAGGCTGGAATGGACGACGCACGCCCCCTGGGGCCGGCTCCCGATGAGGGTACCGGGTCCGCGCCCGATGCGAAGGCGCCCTGGATCCCCCCGACGGTGGTCGAGCTTCCGCGGCTGACCGATCTCACCCTGCAGACCGGTGGGTCGATTACCGGAGGCGGGGACACCGGCGGCAGCGGCAGCACGGTCTTCTAGGCGCGCTGTGGCTCCCGGAGCGCCGATGCTCGTAGGGTTTGCGGTGACCGAGCACTGCAACCTGCGCTGCCCCCACTGCATCCGTGATGACGTCACCACGGTTCGGTGTCTCGACGCGGGTCTGATCGAGTCGATCATCGATCAGGCGCTCGAGCTGTACGGCCCGATCGTGGCGAGCTTCACCGGCGGCGAACCGCTGCTCCACCCGGAGTTCGAGCGGATCGCCGGGGCCGTCGCGGATCGCGACGTCCCGTACCGATTCGTCACCAACGGCTGGCATTGGAAGCGGATCGCGTCCCTCGTGGATCGCCATCCCCCGCAGTCCCTGCGGCTGAGCCTGTCAGGCGCCGATGAGGCCGTGCACGACCTGGAGCGTGGCCGGGGCAGCTTTCGGCGGGTGCTGCAGTGCGTCGCCGTTCTCACGAGCCGGCGCATTCCCACCTATCTCTCGATCGTCGTGGACCGCCGTGACCGCCACCAGCTGCGCGAAGCCGCGGATCTGGCGGAGTCGCTCGGCTGTACCGGCATCACCTTCATCCTGCCGCAGCCCACGCCGGGCAGTGCGGCGCGAGACAGCGACCTGCCGCCGGAGGAGTGGATGCCGGTGCGGCAGGCGGTGGAGGAACTGGCGGCCGAGCCCCGGCGCTCGCTCGTTCAACTGGATTACGGCGCTCCATCGGACGGCGTCGAGGCGCCCTGCCAGACCTTCGAGCTCAGGCGGATCTACGTGGACAGCCACGGACGGCTGTGCACCTGCTGCCAGCTGTCGTGTTACGGATTCAACGAGGCGGAGGTGGTCGCCGACCTCCGGACGACGCCTCTCGCCGAGGCCCATGGGCGGTATGTGGAACGGCTCGCGCAGTTGCGGGCCGCCCAGCGCCCCGACCCGCTCGAGGGCCGGATGACGGATCCCTTTCCCTGCCTGCGGTGTGCCGAGGCGTGCGGCAAGCTCGGCTGGCTGGAGCGGTACTCGCAGAGCGCCTGGCATCCGGCAGCCGGCGTCGCGGCGAGCGCCTGAGGAGTCGAGAACGGCATGTACGAGTACTCCATCCCGGAAGAAGTGCTGACCGCGCACTTGAGCGGCGAGGCCGTTCTCCTGCACGTCGGCAGCAAGCGGTATTTCCAGCTGAACGCGACGGCGGCCTGCATCTGGCGTGGCCTCGAGCGAGGCCTTGGCCGCGACGAGATCGTGGACGAGCTGTGCGAGCGGTTCGACGTGACGCGGCCGGAGGCAGAAGAGGCGTTTGCGCGTCAGGTGGCCGAGCTGCGGGATCGGGCGTTGATACGGGCGGCGGCCGAGGCGCGGGCGGAGCGGGCACCGGCCGGGAACGTGGGGACCGAAAGCCCCAATCACCCAGAGGGAACGTGACATGACGCTGCGGAACTGGAGAACGTGGGCGGCTGCGGTGGCGCTCGTGGTCGTGGCGTGCCAGCAGGACCGTCCGGACGTGACGGAGCCCGAGGGTGTCATCGACGGGCCCCCGCGCGGCGCGTTCAATATCGCCGGCTCGCTGACGTGCCGGGCGGACGTCGCGGCGCAAAGCGTGTCCTGCCGGCCGCGGCCATTGGTGACGGGCGAGCTGGGCCCGCAGTTCCTGATCGTGGGCGGGCAGGGTGTCTACGTGCAGCTGGTGTCGACCGGCGTCAGCTACAACTCCACCACCGAGGTCTTCCAGGCGGACGTGCAGGTCGGTAACCTGCTCGGTGACGAGCCGGGCACGGGCCAGCCGCTCGGCACGCCGGATGGGATCACCACCACGGGTATCCGCGTCTTCTTTCACGCGGGCCCGACCGTGACGTCCGGCACGGGTGCCGTGACAGTCCTGAACCCCGACGGCACGGGCATGTTCACCGGGTCCAACCAGCCGTATCACGCGTACGACATCTTCCTGCCCGCGTACTTCATCAGCGGCGCCAAGACGTGGCAGTGGGACGTGCCCAGCACGGTCGCGACGTTCGAATTCGAGGTGTTCGTGGAGGCCGACGTCCCGCACCCCACTGGCTTTGTGCAGGTCAGCCCCGAGGCGGCGGCGACCACGGTCGGCGGGAACGTCCAGATCACCGCGTCGATCCGCAACATCGTGAATGTCGAGGGGACGGGCACCGTCACCTTCTCCAGCTCCGACCCGACCATCGCCACGGTGGACCCGGCGACCGGCCTGGTGACGGGCGTGGCCCCCGGGACCGTCAACATCATCGCCTCGAGCGGTGGCAACGAGGACGATGGGGTAACCTCCATCATGATCCCGGAGGCCGGCTTTCAGATCCGGCTGCAGTACCTCACCTCGGCCACGACGGCGCAGCAACAGGCGTTCGCAAGCGCCGTGGCCCGCTGGGAGTCGCACCTCACCGGCGACCTGGCGAGCATGGAGGTGAACACGCTCGACCTCCTGTTCTGTGGGGGCACCCCCGTCGCCCAGTGGGTGGACGACCTCGTGATCCAGGTCGTTCTGGCACCGATCGACGGTGCGGGGGGGATCCTCGGGCAGGCCGGCCCGTGCGCCCTGCGGTCGAGCAACGCGCTGCCGGCGTTCGGGATCATGCAGTTCGACACCGACGATCTGGCAGCCCTCGAGGCCAATGACCAGCTCGAGGCCGCCATCCTGCACGAGATGGGGCACGTCCTGGGCTTCGGCGTCCTCTGGGATGCCAGCCTCCTGAACCTCAGGCTCGGAACGGGGACATCGGACCCGCGGTTCACGGGTGCCACGGCGATCGCGTCATACGTCGGCATCGGCGGTACCGGAGCAGAGTGCAATGCTCCGTCGATCACGTCTCCGTGCATACCGCTCGAGCCAACAGGGGGCACGGGGACCCGCGACTCACACTGGCGCGAGGCTTCCTGCGGAGCCTGTCAGTCAACCGACTACTTCGGCAACGAGCTGATGACGGGCTTTATCTCGGCCCCGGGTGTGGCGAACCCGTTGAGCATCGTCTCGATCAGCCAGTTCACCGACCTGGGCTACCCCGGCGTGGTCACGACCGGCGCGGATGCCTTCACGCTGAACCCGAGCCTCGTCGCCGGCGCGCCGGGGGCCGCGCCGCCGCTGCAACTGGTCGATGACATCTGGCGCGGGCCGTTGTACCGGATCGACGACGACGGGAAGCTGAGGCTGGTACTGCCGGACCGGCGATGATCCTATGGTGAAGGGGCCGATTCACGTGCTCCTGGGCCTCGGCGCCGCCGTGGTGGAGCTGAGCGGGTGCGGGAACGCGACCGGCCCGCAGTTCCTGCTCGGGGTGACAATCTCCGGCCGCGTGGAGCGGAGCGCCGTCGTGGACGTGCGGGCGAGCTTTCGAGGCCTCGTCCTCGACGACTCGCTCGTCCAGCTCACCGCCGAGCCCGACACGGCGGTGGAGTTCCTGTCCGGCACCCGGCTTCGCTTCCTCACGGCGGGCACCGTCACGCTGACCGCCGAGGCGGAGGTCGAGCCCGGGAGGATCGAGCAAGGTCAGGTGACCAGCGACGTGGCTGAACCCCCTCGCATCGTGTTCGACCTGTTGAGTGCCGGCAATCGGGACGTCTACAGCGTCGCGCTCGACGGGACGGACCCGATCCGCCTCACGACGGAGCCTGGCGACGACATCGATCCCACCGCGGGCGGCGGCATCGTCGTGTTCACGACCTTCCGGGACGGCAACGCGGAATTGTATTCCGTGCCGGGCACGGGCGGCACTGCGGTGCGCCGCACCACGAGCGCCGAAGACGAGACCCAGCCCGCGCTGTCGCGGGACGGCGCGAGCCTGGCGTATGCCGCGAATCCGGGCGGCGTCCCGCGGATCTGGATCGCCAACAGCGACGGGAGCGGCGCTCAGGAGTTGGCGCCGGGGTTCAGCAATCCGGCCGCGATCGAGGCGTCGCCCAGCTGGGCGCCTTCGGGCACCAGTCTCGTGTTCGTCTCAACCACGGGCGGAACCGCGGATCTGTTCACCGTCCAGGCCGGAGGCCAGCCGGATACGCTGCGCGGCGGCAGCGACGCCGCCGTGGAACCCGCGTGGAGCCCGGACGGATCGCGGGTGGTCTTCGCCTCGAATGGCACGGGCGATGGGGAGCTCTTTCTGCTCGTGATCGCTACCGGTCAGGTTACCCGGCTCACCGACCGGGCGGGCGACGACGGCGAGCCTGCCTGGCTGCCGGACGGCCGGATCGTCTACACGGCGTTTGGCGGTGGTGCGCCCAGGCTGCGATGGCTCGATCCGGCGCGCCCGGACACGGCCTTCGATATCCCGACCTCCGGCGAAGCCCGACGCCCGGCGGGGGTCTTCTGAGCGGGCGTCCTTCGATCCGCTCGCTGGCGGAAGGCGTTCGCGTGGCACTCGCCACGCCGTCTCATATCGACCACAGGCTTCCCGAACTCCTGGAGCCGTCTCAGCAGAACGCGCGGGGCGAGTCGGATCCCGCCCTCGCGATCAGGGCCGCGCACCGGACCCTCCGCTGCCTGGCGCGAATCCCCGGAAGCCGCTGGCGCAACTCGTGCCTCTATCGCAGCGTCGCCGAGTGCGTGCTGCTCCGCGAGCACGGCATCGCGGCCCGACTCTGCCTCGGCGTCGAGCATCAGGACGGTCATGCGACCGGCGTGGGAGCCCACGCCTGGGTGGAGTCGCCCGCCGTGGTTCCACGGTCGGCGCCGGCCGGTTCGCCGATGGTCCGCCTGGCGGGCCCGCAGCCACGGCGTCCGGACGGCGGGTGACGGAGCCGGACGCAGCCGCGCGCTGGTCGCTGCTCGCGGACGGCTCGCTCGGCCTGCAGGTTGACCCCCGACTTCGATCCGCGGCGGAAACGTGGGTCCCGCTGCACACTCCCCCGCTCGGCGCGACCGCGACCGCCGCGGCCACCATCGATGTGCGATACGGCGGCTCCCCGGCGCCGGGCCCGCGACTCGGCCCGCCCACGCTGCGTCTCGGTGACGTCGAGGCACGAGTGGATGACGCCGGCGGTCACGTGTCGCTGGTCGGCCGCTCGGGCGTGTCCGGGACGGTGGATCTCGAAGGGCGCCGGTCCGAGATACTCGCGACAGACCCCAGCCCCGCGACCGCGGCCGACCTGTACAGCATGCTCACCGTCACCTCCGCCTTCCTGCTCGGGAGACTCGACCGGGCCCTGGTGCACGCCGCCGCGGTGCTCCAGCCAGTTGGCGGCGCGTGGCTGCTCGTGGGCGACGCCCGCGCCGGAAAGACCACGACCGGCCTGAACCTCGTCACGAGCGGCTGGGACTACCTCTCGGACGACCAGGTTGTCCTGTCGCTGGAGCGTGACGGGTCGCCATCGGTGGAGGGCTGGCTGCGCCCGTTCCACGTGGATGCCGGGTGGGCAGCCGGCACCAGGGGTGAGCGCAGGGAATCGGTGGACCCGTCGAGCGTGGGCCCGGGGCGCTGGCAGCGTCAGGCGACGCTGGCCGGCACGTTCATTCTCGATCTCAAACCCGCGTCACCCACGAACGTCGAGGCCCTGAGCCACGCGGAGGCATTCGCCGCGATCGTTCGGCAGACGCCCTGGCTGCTCGCGGACTCCGGGAAAGCAGTGACCGTGCTGGCGCTGCTGGTCGCCGTGATCCAGCGACCGGCGTTCCGGCTGTGTCTGGGGAGTGACACCTATCGCGACGCCGTGCGTTTGCTGCACTGTCTGGGACCGGTGCTCACGGGCGCGTGAGCGGGACCCGTGGCGGCGTCAGGCGATGCGGGATGCGAGACCGGCGCGACGCAGCGCGCGCCGCGCCATGAGCACGAACGGGGCGGCCAACGCCAGCGCAAACGGCAGGCGCAGCACGCGGAACAGGAGGAGCCAGATTCTACCAAGCGTCGGGTGCTTCCGCTGCACCCGCCCGATGAAGGAGAATCGCGAGGGTTCCAGCGGGATGGCCGTCTCCTGAGCCCAGAAGTAGCGACGCTCGGTGGGACCGCCGAGGATCGCGAACACCAGCTTGGATGCGATCTCCGGCAGGTTGCCGGGCAGCTCCATCACGCCCCGAGTGCGGACTTGCAGGACGTAGTTCGTGAGCGCGACGCTTTCGAAGGCGTCGACGAGCGGAGCGTCGCCGCTGAACGCCTGCGCCATGGCGAGCTGCGCATCCATGACACCACCGGCCGGATGGGTCGCCGTGCGGCGGGAGAGCATGACACGATCGTCAGGGGAGCAGTCGGCGACCGCGTCCGCCAATAGCAGCACGTCCCTGATCCGCCCCCTGCGGAACGTGTGATCCACGGTGACGTGCCCCAGGATGATCCACGTGTGCTCCAGGGGAGGCAGGCGGCCCAGCTCCGGGAACTCCGGAATCGGTTGCGCCGCCTGGAGCGCCGTGGTGCCGAGCGGACCGGGGTAACGATCGCCGGCGAGGTGAATCTCGATCTCCAGGGAGCCAGGCGCCGACCGGCCGTACAGGTGCCGGTAGCTGGTGGAGCCCAGTGTCCCGTACCCCGCCGCATCGAGCGCGGCGGCGTAGATGTGTGCCTCGGGCGGCGCCAGCAGGACGTCGAGATCGTCCAGGTCGTAGGATCGGTCTTCGCGGGCCAGGAACGCGCCGCCCTTGATGAGCACCGGCCGGCAACCCGTTTCGCGCGCGAGCCCGGCGAGCGTCCGCAGTTGGGCCCGGCCGGCGAGGATGCGCTTCAGCTCCGTCCTGGCCGCGGTCGCGAGGCGGTCCTGGATGAGTGGAGGAAGCGGTTCCGTCCAGTGCTCCAGGCAGCGGGCGAGCGGGACCGCACACCGCTCGGTGGTCAGGAACATGCTCCACGTGGCCGGTGAGATCCCAACCGGTGCGAGGTGATCGCCGGGCGTCACATCCCGCCGGAACGACGACAGACGGACCAGGGCCCAACGCCGGAGCCGGAGCGCTTCGAACGGATCGGGCTTGGCAGTGACCTGTGCCGGAGCGCTTCCCATTCCCTAACCCGCGGCGCGGCGGCCGAACACCACGCGCTTCGCCATCCGGAACGCGCCGACCAGCAAGGCCACGGCCAGCACCACGGCCAGCAGCGGCGCCAGCAGTGCCAGCAGGGCGAGCACCAGCGCGCCGGCCAGCTCGGCGAGGGCCACCACCGGGTTGCCCAGCCCGCCCGTGAGCACGCCGCTCTTCAGGCGCAGCACGGCGGTGGCTCCCTGCACGAGGCCCGCGCTCCCGCCACCCGCGATGATCGCCAGCACCCACCGCAGGTAGCCGGGCAGGTCCGTGAACAGTGCCGCGCTCAGGACGATGCCGGCCGCCACGGCGAGCGGCGTCGCGATGACGTCGAGCGCGTGGTCGAGCGCGGGCACGAGGTAGGCGCCCGCTTCGAGCGCCGCCGCGATGCCGAGCGCCGCGAGCGCCGGCGTGCTGGCGAGCCACGCGGCGCCGGGCGCCAGATCGAGACGTCCGAAGTGCGCCGCGGCACTGGTCGCGAGCAGCGGCACGAACACCCGCAGTCCCGCCGCCGCCGCGAGCGCGATGCCGGCGCACACGGCCAGCGCGGCCTCGAGCAGGCCGCCCGTGGTGGGCGGGTCGATCAGCACGGGGCTAGGGCTCGCGGCGTAGACGCATCTCCATGACCTGAGGGATGTCGCGGCGCCATCCCACGCGAGGCGTCACGGCGTCAGCCGCGCGTACCGCCGCCGAAGAACACGAACATCGGCCTTATGCCACAACCGATCCAAAGAGCAACGAACCACCAGACGCTGACACTGAGAATCTGTGGTACGAGCTTGGCAATGATGAGGGCCAAGAACATCGCGGCCCCGAGAGCAAGCTTGGTGTCGACGATACCAAGCCTTCTTGCTCGAGAATCAAGGTACTCCCAGAGTGACATCGTGTCGTCCTCCGTGGATCAGTGCCGGTGCCGCTCGGGCCGAGACTGCACCGCACCGGCCGGTGATCTGCCGGCGGTTCAGCTCCGCCGGTTGTGGCCGAGCTTCGCGGCCACGCGTTCGCGGATGGTCTGCAACGGCGGCAGGATGCCAAGAAAGGCGAGCGCGCCCGCGTTGACGACCTCGTCATCGTCGACAAGGACGCTGAAGTGCCCGTATGGGGCGGCTACCGACCTCACTTCGACTCCGAGGTCGCGGCGAAGCATGGCCGCCGCACGGGCGGCGTGCAGGGCGGTGATTCAGTAGGCGCAGCGGCGGATGGTCACGTGCATGACTGGACTCCGGTTTGGATTGGGCAACCCCTCGTGCTCGTCGCTCTTCCAGCGCGGCCTCGAGCTGGCCGCCCCGGGCGGGTCGATCAGCGCGGCGCTAGGGCTCGCGGCGCAGGCGCATCTCCATGATCTGGGTCCACGTGGCGCCGTCACGGGAGAACTCCCCGACCTCGTGCCACTCCCCGTTGGCGAAAAGCGCCGTGTTGCGGATCTGTCCTCCGGGCACGCTGCGGGACCAGCGCACCCCGCCCTCGACGGGCGTCAGCGCGAAGTCGCCGGACTGCCCGCTGGCAATGTAGGAGCGCAGCGCGTAGTCACCGGTCTGCGCGTCAAACGAGATCACTCCCAGCGCGTGATGAACCACGCGAGGCTCGCCGCCTTCGGCGGCCGGCACGATGCCGAGCCCCTCGACCTCGAGCACGACGCCGCCAAGCTTGGGCTCGACGGTCTCGGTCATCGCCGTCTGCACCCGCTCTCCGTCCCGCACCATCCAGGCGTCCCCCCGCCACGTGCCGACCATGAAGTCCAGCTTCGCGATGGCGGCCCGGCTCACCGAGCCGTCGGGCATCTGCGCGTGAGAGGGGGTGGCGGCAAGGAGGGTGGCGGCGATGGCGGTCCCGGCGACGAGATGGTGGTGCATGTCTGATGACTCCGTCAGTGAGTTCGGGTGGGGAATGTCCGGATTGGCTCGGGGATGCGCAAGCGACCCGAGCCAGGGAATCGGTCCCTTCTTGACAGCCAGCTTGGCGGATTGTATTTAATCATCAGATTATATAACCGATGAGTTAATTACATCATGACGGGGGAATATGCGAGCAGTCTCCGACTCCCTCAGCGTCACCTTTTCCGCTCTCGCCGACCCCACCCGCCGCGCCATTCTCGCGCGGCTCGCCAGCGGCGCGGCCACGGTCAAGGAGCTTTCGGCCCCGTTCGAGATGAGTGGGCCCGCGGTGTCCAGGCACCTCCGCGTGCTCGAGCACGCCGGACTCATCCAGCGGGGCCGCGAGGCGCAGTGGCGACCGCGAACCCTCGACGCCACGCCGCTGCGGGAGGTGGCCGAGTGGGCGGAGGAGTTCCGCCGCTTCTGGGACGCGAGCTACGCGCGGCTTGATACGTACCTGCAGAGCCTCACCGAACGGGAGAACACCGATGCCCAGCCCAGTTAAGACCGGCGTCACGACGTACGCGACACCCTCGGATCGGGAGATCGCGATCACGCGCGTGGTGAAGGCGCCGCGCCGCATCGTCTTCGATGCCTACACCACCCCCCGGCACCTCCAGCAATGGCTGCTTGGCCCCGAGGGATGGACGATGCCGATCTGCGAGATCGACCTCCGCCCGGGCGGGGCGTTCCGCTACGTCTGGCGCAAGGAGGACGGCGCGGAGATGACCATCGCCGGCTCGGTTCGCGAGGTGGCGCCGCCCGAGCGGGTGGTCACGACGGAGTCCTGGGGGCCCGAGTGGCCCGAGACCGTCAACACGGTGGTGTTCACCGAGGCGGACGGGCACACGACGATCACCCTCACGGTGCGCTACCCGTCGCAGGCCGCGCGCGACGCGGCGCTCCAGACGGGCATGAAGGAAGGAATGGACCAGGGCTTTGCCCGGCTCGACGCGCTGCTTCGGACGCTTGCGTGACCGCCGCAGCGGTGCAAGGGTCAGGCAGCGGGACGATGGCCCAGCTTCCGGTATCCCCAGAGCAGCCCGAGCGCCCCGGCGAGGGCGAGCAGCAGGCTCCCGATGTTGAAGCCGGTGATGCCGCCGAAGCCCAGGAGCGACCCGACGAATCCGCCAACGAAGGCGCCCGCAATCCCGATCACGATGGTGATGAGGATGCCGCCCGGATCCTTCCCGGGCATGATCCACTTCGCGAGCGCCCCGATAACGAGACCGAGAACGATCCACGACAGGAAGCCCATGGCTCCTCCTTTGGTACGGTCCGACGGCCTGCGGCACGCGCCGCCGCTGCGCCATTGTGACAACGAGTGAAAGCTATGCGTCGGGCCGCGCGCAGGCAC
>DAINBS010000048.1:0-6955 GCA_036732805.1 Gemmatimonadales bacterium
CTCGGCGCGGCGGGGCCTGCTGTTCCGGTCGGCCGACGCGCTGCTCGACCTGGCGCGCGTGGATATCGCAGGGCTCGACAAGACGGGAACGGTGACGCAGGGAGCGGTGATGGTGGTCGCGGCCGACGACGCGGCCCTGCGCGTCGCCGCCGGGCTCGAGCGCTACAGCTCCCACCCTATTGCGCGCGCCATCGTGGACGAGGCGGGCCGGCGCGGCATCCCGCTCCCCCAGGGCAAGGACGTGCGGGAGATCCCCGGGGTCGGCATCGAGGGCCTCGTGGACGGCCGCCGCCGCCAGCTTCGCGCGGCGGGCCCCGGTGAAGTCCGTCTGGTCACCGACGAGGAGGAGGCCATCATCCGGCTGGGCGATGTCGTGCGGCCGGACTCGGCGAAGATCGTCCGGCGGCTGCGGGACCTGGGGCTCGAGGTGACGCTGCTCACCGGCGACCACCGCGAGGTGGCCGAGCGCATCGGCGCCGAAGCAGACATCGCGACCGTGCTCGCGCGGGTGGACCCCGTCGCCAAGGCGGACTGGGTGCGCGCCCGCCAGGGCGAGGGACGGCGCGTGCTGTTCGCGGGTGACGGCCTGAACGACGGCCCGGCGCTCGCGGCCGCCGACGTGGGGGTCGCCATGGGGCGCGGGGCGGCGAGCAGCATCCTCGTGGCCGACGGCGTGATCTCGTCGGGGAGCCTCGCGCCGCTCCCGGTGGGAATCGTCACCGCGCGCGCCTGCCGCCAGGCGATCCGGATCAACCAGGTCCGGTCGATCGGGTATAACATTCTGGCGGTGAGTGCGGCGGTGGCGGGGTTCGTGAACCCGCTCGTCGCCGCGGTCCTGATGCCGCTCTCGAGCGCGCTCGTCATCTGGGGCGCGTCGAGCGTAGAAGCCACCGTGCGCCGGGAGCTCGTGTGAACGCGGTTCTCCTGCTCCTTCCCATCGCGCTCCTGCTCGGCGCCGTGTTCGTCATCCTGTTCGTGATGGCGGTGCGGAGCGGGCAGTTCGACGATCTGGACGACCCACCCGAGCGGATCCTGCACGACTGACGGAATGACCAGTGGAGAATGTCCAAGGCCCAATGTCCAAGGTCCAATATCCAAGTGCGCTCTTTCCATATCGAGCATTGGACATTGATCATTCGACATTGAGCATCTGACATTCCCCACCCTGTCCTCGGGAGTGGACACTTCCGGCCCCGCCCACGGGGGCCGTTCATTTGCCAACCCCTTTGGTCTCAGGCACTTGGTCGTGCCGGCCGCAGCGGCACGCCCTCTGCTTTTCAACGTGCCGGAGGGAGCCGGAGGAGACCATGCGACGGGTGACCTGGATGTGCCTGATGGGGTTCGTGCTCGCGGCCGTGCCGATGGCGGCGACCGCGCAGAACCTGGTGCCGGTGCGGCGGAACGTGGTCGGGATCAGCGGCGCGTTCATGCAGCCGACGGGCGAGTTCGAGCAGTTCGTTCCCTGGGGCGGCGGACTCGGCCTCAACTTCGTCGCGGGTCTGCACCGGGAGGGCGTTCTCGGGCTCCGCATCGAGGGCAACGCGCTGTTCTACGGCCATGAGCGCTACGACGCGTGGGTGAGCCCGCGGCTGCCCTACCTCACGGTGAACACGACCAACTTCATCGCGAACCTGGGTGTGGGGCCGCAGATCACGCTCGGCCAGGGCGTCGTGCGGCCGTACGGGTTCGGGCTCGCGGGCGTCTCATATTTCGCCACCGAGACCACGCTCGACGGCGAGTGGGGCGAGACCATCGACCGCGAGACGAACTTCGACGACGCGCGGTTCGCGCTCAGCGCCGGCGGCGGCATGCTGGTCCAGATCGCCGGCCGCCGCACGCCGCTGTTCCTGGACCTCGGGGCGGTGTGGACGCACAACGGCCGGACCACGTACCTGCGCGAGGGCAGCATCATCGACTATCCGGATGGCACGATGGTGATCCGCCCCATCCGCAGCGAGGCCAACCACTGGACGTTCAGGCTCGGGCTGGCCGTCGGGTTCTGAAGACAGTCGGACAGACGGTCAGGCGGGCAGGCGGACAAAACGACCGCCTGTCCGCCTGACCGCCTGTGCGATTCCCTGGAGCATCCCCCGGAACACCAGCTCGTGCAGCGGCCAGACTCCGTACCAGTAGGCGAGGCCGGCGAGGCCCACCGGATCGAACGTGGCGGTCTGCGTGATGCGTGACCCGGTACCGTCGGGCGCGACCTCGAAGGTGAGCCAGGCGCGTCCCGGCAGCTTCATCTCCGCGTGGAGCCGAAGCCGGTGTCCGGGCTCGACCGCTTCAACCCGCCAGCAGTCGATGACATCGCCGACCAGGGTCTGCCACGGATCACGACGGCCGCGTCGCATGCCGACGCCGCCGATCATCAGGTCGAGCCAGCCCCGCAGCGTCCAGAGCCAGTCCGCGTAGTACCAGCCGGTGGCGCCGCCGATCCGCTCGACCGCCGCGAACGCCACCTCGGGAGTGACGGGGACGACAACCGTGCGGGAATCCACGAGCCGGTTTCCGAATCGCGCGCCGCCGTACGACCGCTCCGGGCCGGCCACCACGCGCGCGTCCGTCCAGCGGGTCTCGGCGATCTCGCGGTCTTCGTTCCGGAGTGCCAGGGCGATGGCGTCCCGCACCCCGATCGGCTCGATCGCGAACACGCGACGGGCCGTGTCGTCACGCACGACGGTCGGATGGCGGATGCTGTCCACGAGCACTCGGCCCACGCGGGCGTACACCGGGGTGACGAGCCCCAGCCACAGGCTCGAGAGCCGCGGCGTCAGCACGGGGACGGGGATCATGAGGCGGCGCAGACCGCGCTGCCGCGCGTACTCGCGCATCAGGTCGCCGTAGGACACGACGTCCGGGCCGCCGATCTCGAAGATCGGACTGTCGTCACCGGGGAGGTCGAGCGCCGCCTCCAGGTAGGCGAGCACGTCCCCGACGGCGATTGGCTGGGCACGCACGTCCACCCAGCGCGGCGTGATCATCACCGGGAGCCGCTCGACGAGCGCGCGGATCATCTCGAACGACAGGCTGCCGGCGCCGATCACGATCGACGCGCGCAGCTCGATGACCGGGACCCCCGCCTCGCGCAGCAGAGTGCCGGTCTCGTGCCGACTGCGCAGGTGCGCCGAGAGGGTGCCGTCCGGATTGCCGAGTCCACCCAGGTAGACGATGCGCCGCACGCCCGCCGCCCGGGCCGCCTCGCCAAAGGTGCGCGCCGCCTGGCGGTCGGCCTCCTCGAAATGCTCCCGGTCGGCGATGGAGTGCACGAGGTAGCAGGCCGCCGTGACGCCGTGCATCGCCGCGTCGAGGCTCGCGCGGTCGAGCACGTCGCCTGCGACGACCTCCGTTGTGGGCGCCACGCGGGAGCGAAGGTACTCCGGCCGGCGCGCCAGGCACCGCACCGGCCGTCCCGCCGCCTCGAACCGATGCAGCAGCCGACCCCCGACGTATCCGGTGGCACCCGTGAGCAGGATCATGCGTGCTAGCGCGGTCTTCCCACCGGCAGCAGCACAATGGGCCGTTCGGTGCGCTCGAGCCGCAGAACGGCGCTGACACTGTCGTCCAGGAACGCGCCTACGACCGTGGTGCCGAGGCCGAGCGCCGCGGCCTGGAGGCACACGCTCTGCCCCACGTGGCCGGTCTCGATCGCGACGTAGCGGTCCGTGCGGTCGCGGTACCGCGCGCGGGTCCGCTCGTCAACGGACGTGATCGCCAGCACCACCGGGGCTTGCAGAATCCACTCCTGCTGCACGGCCGCCTGCACGAGGTGCGGCCGCTGGTCTCCCTCCACGTGGCGCACGAGGTCATGTTCCGTCGGCCGGTACTTGTACACGCCGGCCGGCAGGCCCGTGACATTCGCCGCCACCACGTAGATCTCGAGCGGATACCGCGCTCCAGCCGACGGAGCGGTGCGGTGCCCCTCGGCGTCGGTGATGCCCTGGGCCGCCCAGAGCAGCTGGCCGAGCTGCGCGAGCGACAGGGGTTCGTCCTGGAGCGTGCGCACCGAGCGGCGGGCGCGCAGCGCCTCCTCCACCGACATCGCGCCGCGGGGTGCGGGCGCGGGCAGGCTCACCGTGGGCGTGGCCTGAGCGGGTGCCGAGTGCATGGGGATCACCATGAGAACAGCGGGGAGGACCGCGAGGGCATAGCGCATGACGCACCCTCCATCAGCCCGTCGTCCGGCTCCGGCGTCACCCGCCCGGTCGAGTGCCGCGCGGCGCGCGTCGGCCGCCGGCGACAGGGCTGTTGCGTTCAAGCTAACCGGAGCGACCTTTCCGTTCATGAGAAACCCCATCCGACTGCCCCGGGTACTGCTCTTCACCGTCATCGGCGTGACGGGCGCGATGCGCCCCTCACTCGCGCAGGACCCCGCCGCGCGAATCCGCCGCGTCGAAGACTCCCTGCTCCCCCGCGTGCTCATCGTGGGCGAGGCGCTGGCCACCCGCACGCTCGCCGACCGGATGGCGCACCATCGGGTGCCCGCCGTGAGCGTCGCCGTGATCAACGGTCACCGGATCGAGTGGGCAAAGGCCTGGGGCCAGGCGGACGTCGCCGCCGGGAGACCCGTCACTGAGCGCACGTTGTTTCAGGCTGCCTCCATCAGCAAGCCCGTGGCGGCCACCGCGGCGCTCACGCTGGTCGAAGAGGGACGGCTCGATCTGGACGCCGACGTGAACGGCTATCTCACGTCGTGGCAGCTGCCGGATACGGCGGTGGCGCAGGGCGAGAAGGTCACGCTGCGCCGCCTGCTCACCCACACCGCCGGCCTCACCGTCCACGGTTTCCCCGGCTACGCGCGGAGCGAGCGCGTCCCGACGGCGGTCCAGGTGCTCGACGGCAAGGGCAACACGGATCCCGTTCGGGTTTCCACAAAGCCGGGCCTCATGTGGCGGTACTCAGGCGGCGGCTACACGGTGCTCCAAGTGCTGCTCGGCGACGTGACGAACAAGCCGTTCGACGCGCTCATGCGGGAGCGCGTGCTGGAGCCCGTGGGCATGGCGCTCAGCACGTACGCGTCGCCCCTGCCCCAGCAGCGCTGGGAGGAAGCCGCGACCGGGTACCGGGGTAATGCCCGAGGCACGCCCGTGGAAGGCTCGTGGCATGTGTATCCCGAGCAGGCGGCGGCGGGCCTGTGGACCACGCCGAGCGACCTCGCGCGCTGGGGGCTCGCGATTCTCGCGGCGTACGATGGGGACTCGACGCGCGTGCTGAGCCCCGCGATGGCGCGGCAGATGCTCACCTCAGGAATGGGCGGGTACGGACTCGGGCCTGCGGTGGCCCCGTCCGGCGTCTCCTTCAGCCACGGCGGCGCGAACGAGGGGTTCCGCTGCAACCTCGTGGTGTTCATGGACGGGCGTGGCGCCGTGATCATGACGAACTCGGACCGCGGCGCCGACCTGGCTCGAGAGATCCTCGGCACGCTCGCGAAGGCCTATGGCTGGCCCGACTTCGCGCCGGCGGAGAAGACCGTGGCGGCCGTGGATCCCGCCGCCTATGCCACGCTCGCCGGCAGCTACCGCGTCGAAGGCCGCAACATCGAGGCGGTGATCACGGTCGAAGACGGCCGGCTGTACGTGAGCGGCACCGGCATTCCCCGGATGGAGCTGCTGCCCGAGTCGGAAACGGTGTTCTTCAGCCGCGAGGACGGCACGCCGTTCAACTTCGTGCGGTCGAACGGTGCCGTCGTGGCCCTGACGGCGATGGGGCTCCGGGCGGAGAAGGTCCGCTAGACGGACATGACAGAGACGGACAACCAGAGACGAACACAACAAAGACGGACAGTGATGGACCATGGAATGGGTCCGTCTCCGTCCGGCTTTGTCCGTCTCCATTCTTGCCGTCCCCGTGTGTCTTCTAGATGTATCTGGCTACCGCCATCGTCGCCGTGGCCAGGGTCAGCAGTACCGCCACGACCCATCCCGCGGTGGCCGCGCGGCGGCGCAGCCCCGCCACCTCGATCATGATCGCCTGGCGCTTCGCGGCGTCGGTCTCCTGCTGGGCGCTGCCGGCAAGCTGACCCACCTTCTTCATCGTGGGGCGTACCACCGTGATGCCGACGGCGAACGCGATGATGGCCAGTACACCCCCCGC
This sequence comes from Gemmatimonadales bacterium, assembly GCA_036732805.1. Lineage (GTDB taxonomy): Bacteria > Gemmatimonadota > Gemmatimonadetes > Gemmatimonadales > GWC2-71-9 > JAOTWJ01. Next base: position 6,091 of record DAINBS010000048.1, read on the forward strand.
CCCGTACGCATGGCCGACGCCCGTGCGCATCCAGTGAGGGTCGAAGCCCCCGGAGATCCGCCAGAAGAGCCACAGCCCGCTCGCGATCGTCAGCAGTGCCACCACGGGCATCACGTCCATGAACCGGCGGCGGATGATCCCGCCCATGACCTTGGCGCCGTCGGGCCCGGCCTCGGCCATGGCGGGTCCCAGGAAGATCGCGTTGAAGACCATCGTGCCCACCCAGAACACGCCGAGCATGACATGGACCAGGCGGGCGGTGATCAGCAGCAACATGGGTCCTCCGGGAGGCTGGGGACGGAGAAGATAGAGCGATAGAGGGATGGTGGGGTAGAGGCTACCGGACGAAGATCTCGTCCATCGCCCGCTGCCGGAAACCGAAGATGGCCTCGAGCTGCCGGCGCACCAGGAGCACGTGCGCAAGCCCGCCCAGCGGGCCGAACGGCATCTCGTATTCCACTCGGTCGGACACCTCCACGCCTCCCGGCACCGGCCGGAAGCGATGCAGGTGCACCCACCACCGATACGGCCCCTTGATCTGCTCGTCCACGAACAGGACGTTCTCCTCGTAGCGCGAGATCACGGATTCCCAGGTCAGCGGGATCCCGTTCAGCCTGAGGCGATAGCTGATGCGTGTCCCCGCGCGCACCTCGGGATGACTCGTGTAGAGAATCCTGAAGTTGAGCCACGGGGGTGTGAGCCGCTCGAGGTTCTCCGGCCGCTTGAAGAAGGCAAATACGGTGGGGAGGTCGCTGGGAACAACTTGCGTTCGTTCGAGTGTGAGCCCACTCATTGGTTCCTTTGGCCGTCGTTCCCGTCGTTCCCGTCGTTCCCGTCGTTCCCGTCGTTCCCGTCGTTCCCGTCG
>DAINBS010000048.1:7055-9097 GCA_036732805.1 Gemmatimonadales bacterium
GTTCCCGTCGTTCCCGTCGTTCCCGTCGTTCCCGTCGTTCCCGTCGTTCCCGTCGTTCCCGTCGCGCCGCAGCCGTCCCGCCCGCCGCAGTCCCTCCCGCAGCAGGAACTCGATCTGCGCATTGACGCTGCGCAGGTCGTCCCGGGCCCAGCGCTCGAGTGCCGCGTGGACCCGGGGATCGATGCGAAGCAGGACGGCCTTTCGCTCGGCCACGACGAGCTACCGCGCGCTCACGTGTAGAGTGAGCCCGTGTTCACGACCGGCGTGGTGGCGCGGTCGGAGCACAGGACGACGAGCAGGTTGCTCACCATGGCGGCTTTCCGCTCCTCGTCGAGGTGCACGATGTTCTGCTTGCTGAGCATCTCGAGCGCCATCTCCACCATGCCCACGGCGCCCTCGACGATCTTCTGCCGCGCCGCGATGATCGCGGTGGCCTGCTGCCGCTGGAGCATGGGACCCGCGATCTCGGGCGCGTAGGCCAGGTGGCTGATCCGGGCTTCGAGCACCCGGATGCCGGCTTTCTCCAGGCGGTCCTGAATCTCCTTCTGGAGCCGCTCGGCCACTTCGCCGAGGTGGCCGGTGAGCGAGGTCTCGCCGTCGACGTAGGTGTCGTACGGGTAGTCGGTGGCCATGCCCCGCACCGCGGACTCGCTCTGCACGTGGATGTAGTCCTCGTACTCGTCCACCTCGAACAGCGCCTCGGCCGTGTCCACGACCTTCCAGACCACGACGGCGGCGATCTCGATGGGCGTACCGCGCTTGTCGTTCACCTTGAGCTTGGCCGTCTCGAAGTTCCGCACGCGGACCGAGATCTTCCGCTTCGTAAAGAAGGGGTTGGCCCACTTGAGCCCCGGCTCGTGCACGGTGCCGATGTAGCGGCCGAAGAGCTGGATCACCTTGGCCTCGTTGGGGGCCACGGTAAACAGCCCGAACCAGATGATGAACAGCACGACGGCGACGATGCCCGCGGCGATGGCGCCGAGCACGTTCTCGGTGCGCGCCATCTGCACGAACCACCACACCACACCCGCCGACGCGAACAGCAGGCCGAACAGCCAGACCAGGCCGGACGCCGCGTCGCGCTTGATCTCCCGGATCATCGGTGCCTCTCGCAAAGAGTGGTGATGGATGATATCATTTTGATAGTGTCATGGCAAGGGATGGAACCTCTGGTTACGATATATCGTACGATATGTCGGGAGCGATGGCAGTGAGGGCAAGTGAGGGCAGTGAGGGCAGACGAAGTTCCAGGAGGAGCAATGTCGAGGACGGATTGGGATTGGTTCGGGTTTCCGTTTGGCTTCGCGGCTGCGGGGCCTACGCGAGGCCACAGACGCGGGCGCCGGCAGTGGTTCGAGTCGGGTGACATGAAATACGTCATCCTCAAGCTGCTGCGCGAGAAGCCCATGCACGGCTACGAAGTCATGAAAGCTCTCGAGGAGCACACGAGCGGCTGCTACAAGCCTTCTCCGGGGACGGTGTATCCCACGCTCCAGTGGCTCGAGGACGAGGGGCTCGTGGTCGGGAAGGAAGTCGAGGGGAAGAAGGTCTACGAGATCACCGACGCCGGGCGGGCGTTCCTCGAGGAGCACCGCAGCGTGGTGGACGACATCTTCGAGCGGATCACCGAGACGATCGACCGCGTGACTGCGGACCCGATGCCGGACGTGAGCCGCGCGGTGGGGCGCGTGGTGTCCCAGGCGTATCGCCAGGCCTGGCGTCTCGCGAGCGACCCCGAACGCGCACGGAAGATCAGCGAAATACTGGAGCGCGCCGCCAAGGAAATCGGGGACCTCGAGGGAGCAACCGGGACTGCGGCGGGGTAGGACTGGAACTTGCCCACTCCGGGTATCAAGGTGCTTGACTTTGTGACGTAAAGTTCTTTATCATAGGACGTCATGGAGATCCTGATCCCCGAGCCACGCAAGCCGGCGCGCCGCCACCCATGGGTCTGGGCGGCCGCGCTCTGCCTGCCGCCGCTCGCTGTCTGGGCCCTGATCGGGCTCGAGGTGAGCGGGGTGTCGCGTGCGCTCGGGGAATCC
>DAINBS010000048.1:9197-13112 GCA_036732805.1 Gemmatimonadales bacterium
GAGAAGCCGCTGCCCGGTCCGTACCCGCCGCAACCATCGCAGTGCCCCGGCATCCAACTCCCGACCCCATCCCGGAGATATCCGTGCGACCATTCGTTGCGCTCGCCATTCTGGTGTCCCTGGCCGCCATCCCGTCCGGGCTGCTCGGCCAGACGGCTGCCGACTCCGCCGCCATCCGCGCCACGGCGCTCGACTACATCGAGGGCTGGTACGCGGGCGACGCGGCCCGCATGGAACGTGCGCTCCATCCGAAGCTTGCCAAGCGCATCGTCCGCACCGCCGACGGCGCCTACACGCTCGGTGACATGACCGCCGAGCAGCTGGTGGCGGGTACGAAGGCGGGCTACGGCACGCGGACGCCCTCGGCCGAACAGCAGAAGGACCTCACGATCCTGGACATCTTCCGGAACGCGGCGGTGGTGAAGATCGTCGCGCGCGACTGGGTGGACTACCTCCAGATCGCGAAGTGGGAAGGGCAGTGGAAGATCGTGAACGTGCTCTGGGAGCTGAAGGAAGCACGGCCCTGAGCAACGGCTGACGACTGGCGCGCACGCGCGTCGTGGAACATGATTGACCCAGGGGCGGCGGTGGGAGGCCGACGCGCCCCGGCGGACCGCGCAACCGGCCGCGACCGGTTGGCTGCCGTGCACGTTGCCACCGATGCCAACCTCCCCGGGGGTACCATGGTCGGACTCCCCGTCTTGTGTCACCTGATCGCGCCGCTGTCAGCGGTCGTCCCCGATTCCATCCCGGCAACGCTCCAACCTGACCCGCCCGTGGTGGTGGCGGCGCGCGCCGCGCGCCCACCGGAGATTGACGGCCGGCTCGACGACGCCGCCTGGGCCCTCGCCGCACCCGCCACCGGATTCCGGCAGGTGCAGCCACGGGACGGGACCGACCCGTCGGAGCGGACGGAGGTGCGGGTCACCTACGACAACGCCGCCATCTACGTCGCGGCCCGGATGTACGACGCCGAAGCCGGCGCCGTCGTCGGCAGGCTCGGACGGCGCGACGCGGCCACGTCGAGCGACCGCTTCGTCGTGTACGTCGATTCCTACCACGACCGCCAGACCGCCTTCCAGTTCGAGGTGAACGCCGCCGGCGTGCGGGGTGACGCGGTCCTCGCCAACGACCGGGAGACCGCGGACGCGAGCTGGGACCCGGTGTGGCAGGTTTCCACGCGGAGGGACTCGCTCGGCTGGACCGCGGAGCTCCGCATCCCGCTTTCGCAGCTCCGCTTTGCCGAACGCACGGCGCCGGTGTGGGGCATCAACTTCATGCGCGAGATCTTCCGGCGGGGCGAGGTCAGCCGCTGGAGCTGGACGCCCAGCACCGCGCAGGGCTTCGTGTCGAACTTCGGCGAGCTGCACGGCCTGCGCGACCTGCCGGCACCGCGGCGCACGGAAGTGCTGCCCTACGTCGTGGCCCGCAGCGAGCATCAGGAAGGGGTGCCTTCCGGAGATCCGTTCGCCGACGGCAGCGCGCAGCGCGCCTCGGCCGGCCTCGATCTCAAGCAGGGTCTCACGAGCAACATCACGCTGGACGCGACCATCAACCCCGACTTCGGACAGGTCGAGGCCGACCCCGCGGTCGTGAACCTCACGGCGTTCGAGACCTTTTACGCCGAGCTACGTCCCTTCTTCATCGAGGGAGCGGGCATCCTCCAGTTCGGCCAGGGTGGTGGTGGCCTGATCTTCGGCGCGCCGCAGCTGTTCTACTCGCGCCGCATCGGCCGGGCACCGTCGCGCACCGTCGTCGAGCCCGGTGGCTACGTGGACGCGCCCGACGCCACGACCATCCTCGGGGCGGCGAAGGTGTCCGGACAGTCCGGCGGGTGGCAACTCGGGTTCCTCGACGCATTGACCGCACGTGAGCACGCCCGGGTCGAGGACTCGACCGGCGCCCGGCGCTCCGAGGAGATCGAGCCGCTCAGCAACTGGACCGTCGCGAGCCTGCGCCGGAACCTGCGAGGCGGGGCGTCGGGCGTCGGGTTCGTGGGGACGGGGGTCGTACGGGATCTGCGGAACCCGGACCTGATGAGCATGCGGTCATCGGCGCTCACGGCGGGATGGGACTTCTTCCACCGGTTCGGCCGGGCGCAGTATCTGGTCAACGGGACGCTGTCGGGTTCGGCCATCTTCGGTGAACCCGCGGCGATCATGCTCGCCCAGCGGGCCTCCGCCCGGTACTACCAGCGGCCGGACCAGGACTATGTCGCGGTGGACTCGGCCGCGACCTCGCTCGCGGGATACGCCGGCTCGCTGTCGGTGGGCAAGGTGGCGGGCCCCTGGACGTGGGCCACGGACCTCTACGCCTATTCGCCGGGGTTCGAGGTGAACGACCTCGGGTACCAGCCGGAGTCGGACCAGCTCTACGGCCGTCTCCGCGTGGAGCGGCGCTGGCTTGAGGGCACCCGCACGTTCCGGCGGCTCTTCGTCACGGCGAATGCCGTGGAGCGGCGCAACTTCGGGTGGACGCGCACGGCGCGTTCCGCGTACCTGGGGGTGACGGGGTATTTCCAGAACTTCTGGCGCGCGCAGGTGCGCGGGACCTACAACCTCCGCTCGCAGTCGGACAAGCTGACGCGCGGCGGGCCGCTCATGGTGGCGCCGGGCGGGGGCGACCTCGGCTTCTGGATGGGCACCGACGCCCGCCGCCGCACCGACTACGGCGCGGCGGGCACGTACTCGTGGAACGAGTTCGGCGCGTGGGCCTGGGGCGCATCGGTGCGGGCGACGCTGCGGCCGTCCGCCGCGGTCTTCGCGGAGGTGCAGCCCGTCTATACGATGGGCCACGCCGTCACCGGCTGGGTCATGCAGCGGGCGGACCCCGCGGCTCCGACCTTCGGCCGACGCTACGTGTTCGCCGACCTCGATCAGCGGACACTCAGCCTGGTGGCGCGCGTGGAGATGGCCCTGAGCCCGTCGCTGTCCGTGCAGTTCCATGCCCAGCCGTTCATCGCGTCGGCCGACTACGAAGGGTTCAAGGAACTCGCGGCCGCGGGCACGTTTGACTTCGTCCGCTACGGGGAAGACCGTGGCTCGACGATCGCGCTCGACGACGGCACGAACGCTTACGCGGTGAGCCCGGACCCGGCGGGGAACGGCGCCGCTTTCAGCTTCTCGAATCCCGACTTCCTGGTGCGCTCCCTGCGCACCAACCTCGTGATTCGGTGGGAGTACCATCCCGGGTCCACGCTGTTCGTGGTGTGGCAGCACGGACGGGCTGGCCGCTCGCCGGACCCGACCTTCGACCTGTGGGATCAGACCGGAGAGCTGTTCGCCGACCCCCAGGCGAACACATTCCTGGTGAAGATGAACTACTGGCTCTCCCCCTGAGGGCGGGCGGGGCGGGTACCGCCTGGCCACCCCTCCCACCCCTCTTCACCGTCTGGGTGCCAGGGTGTCCAGTCCCCGGTCCGCCGCCACGACCGCGTTGAGCAGCACGTCGGCCCCGTTGGCGACGTCTTCCGGCCTCGTGAATTCCCGCGGCGAGTGGCTGATGCCGTTCACGCTTGGCACGAAGATCATGCCCATGGGGGCGATCCGCGCCAGCTCCTGCGCGTCGTGACCTGCCCCGCTCGGCATGCGCCGGCGTGACAACCCCAGCGCCGCGGCACTCGCGTCAACCCAGTCCATGATCCGCGGGTCGGCGGGCGCCGGTTCGCTGCTCGTGGCCGGCGTGAACCGGAAGGTGGTCCCCGTCGCCGCGCCGATCTCGTGCCCCAGCCGCTCGAACGTCGCGCTGAATCGATCCAGCACGGCCCGGTCGAGGTCCCGCAGGTCCACGGTGACGAGGACCTCGCCCGGAATCACGTTGCGCGTGTTGGGCGAGGCCACGATGCGGCCGACGGTCGCGACCTGGCGACCGGGCTGCGCGCGAACGGCGTCGTTGACGGCCACGGTGAACCGGGCG
>DAINBS010000049.1:0-12926 GCA_036732805.1 Gemmatimonadales bacterium
TCTCGCCGAACCGCTGGCCGCCGAACTGCGCCTTGCCGGCGAGCGGCTGCTGCGTCACCAGGCTGTACGGCCCGATGGACCGCGCGTGGATCTTGTCGTCCACCAGGTGCGACAGCTTCATCATGTAGATCGCGCCCACCGTGACGTCCGACGCGAACGGGTCGCCCGCGCGGCCGTCGCGCAGCCGCACCTTGCCGGTAGGGGCGACCCCCGCCGCGAGCAGGAACTCCCGCAGGGCCGCCTCGACGTCGGCCTCGCTCTTCGGCCCGAGCATCGCGGCCAGCGCGGGCAGGCCCGCGGCCGCGACCGCCTCCGGCACGGCCAGCGCGGCCCGCTTCTCGGCCTCCTTGAGGCCGGTCTTGAGCGCCGCCTTCTCCGTCTTGCCCAGGTCCTCGCGCCCGAGGCGCTCCTCGTGATCGGCCACCTGGGTCGTGGCTTCGGCCCGGTACCGCTCGCCGAGGGTGCGCGCCGCGGTCTCGAGGAAGTCCCGTGTGCCGTGGAACAGGTCGCGGGTTTCCTGGGAGACCGCCCGGCTGGCCAGCGCATCCACCCGGAACGACCCGAGCTGCGCATCGCCGTTCTCCGCCGGCAGGCGCTTGAGATCGTCGAGCAGCCGGCGCACGACCTCGGGCGTGAGGGAGGGCGCCGCCTGGGGAATGCGCAGCGCGTCCCGCGCCCAGACCAGGCTCGCGAGCCGCAGGAGCATCGCAATCTCGGCTTCCGACGCCCCCTGGAACACGGGCGTCTTCGCCTCGAACCCGAGAATGCGCGCCGCCCAGCCCAGATGGGTCTCCAGCAGCTGGCCCACGTTCATCCGGCTCGGCACGCCCAGCGGGTTGAGCACGATGTCCACCGGCGTCCCGTCGGGCAGGAACGGCATGTCCTCCTCCGGCACGATCCGGGCGATGATGCCCTTGTTGCCGTGCCGGCCCGCCATCTTGTCGCCCACCGAGATCTTCCGCTTCTCGGCCAGGTAGACCTTCACCAGCTGGATCACGCCCGGCGGGAGCTCGTCCGGCTGGAGGATTTTGTCGATCTGGTCCTCCGCCTTCTCCTCGATCTTGGCCCGCTCGGCGTTGGCGGCATCGAGCGCGCCCTGGACCCGCTCGTTGACGTCCTTGGACTTGACCCGCAGCGTCTTGAGATCCACGTCGCCGAAGTCCACGTCGGTCAGCACGCCCTTCGCGATCCTGGTGCCTTCGGGCAGGTACTCCTCGACGGTGCCGTTCCGGAGCATCCGGACGACCTCCTGGCCATCCAACAGGTCGCGCAGCTCCTCGAACAGCACCGCGCTGATGCGCGCCTTCTCCTCGTTCTCGAGCTGGCGCACCTCGCCGATCCGCTCGCCGCGGTCCTTCTCGACCACCTGGTCCTCGACCCGCGAAAAGATCTTGACGTCGATCACGACGCCTGCCATGCCCGGCGGCACCTTGAGCGACGAGTCCTTCACGTCCTTCGCCTTCTCGCCGAAGATGGCCGTGAGCAGCTTCTCCTCCGGCGACAGCTCGGTCTCGCCCTTGGGCGTGATCTTGCCGACGAGGATGTCGCCCGGCACGACGTGGGCGCCGATGCGGACGATGCCCCGCTCGTCGAGGTCCACGAGCGCCTCCTCGGAGACGTTCGGGATCTCGCGGGTGATCTCCTCCTGGCCCCGCTTGGTGTCCCGGACGTGCAGCTCGAGCTCCTGGATGTGGATCGAGCTGTAGACGTCCTCCTTGACGAGCCGCTCCGAGAGCACGATGGCGTCCTCGAAGTTGTGTCCGTACCACGGCATGAAGGCGACCAGCACGTTGGCGCCGAGCGCCAGCTCGCCGTTCTGCGTGCCCGGCCCGTCGGCGATGATCTCGCCCGCGGCGACCCGCTCGCCCACCCGCACCAGCGGCCGCTGGTTGATGGCGGTGTCCTGGTTGGTGCGCCAGAACTTCTTGAGCCGGTAGCGGTCGTGCTGCATGAGCCGGCCGAGCGGGACATCGGCGCGCCGCGTATCCGGGCGGCCCGTGTCCACGATGATCTCGTCGGCCGTCACCTTGCTGACCGTGCCGTCCCGCCGCGCCACCACCACCGCTCCCGAATCCCGGGCCACCTTCTCCTCGAGGCCGGTCCCCACGAGCGGGGCATCCGGGAACAGCAGGGGCACCGACTGCCGCTGCATGTTCGAGCCCATGAGCGCGCGGTTCGCGTCGTCGTGCTCGAGGAACGGAATGAGCGCGGCCGCGATGGACACCAGCTGCTCGGGCGCCACGTCCATGAAGTCGATCCGCGCCGGCGGCATCAGCGGGTAATCGTCCCGCTTCCGCGACAGGGCGAACTCGTTGACGAACCTCCCCTGCTCGTCCAGCGGCGCGTTGGCCTGCGCGACGGCGTAGTCCTCCTCCTCGGACGCCGACAGCCAGCGGATTTCCTCCGTGACGCGCCCCTCCTTCACCCGCCGGTAGGGCGTCTCGACGAACCCGAGCTCGTTCACCCGGGCGAACGTCGAGAGGCTCGTGATGAGCCCGATGTTCGGCCCTTCCGGCGTCTCGATGGGGCACATGCGGCCGTACTGCGAGTAGTGCACGTCACGGACCTCGAAGCCCGCCCGCTCGCGCGTGAGGCCGCCCGGCCCCAGGGCGCTCAACCGGCGCTTGTGCGTCAGCTCGGCCAGGGGGTTGGTCTGGTCCATGAACTGCGACAGCTGCGAGCTGCCGAAGAACGCCTGGATCACGGCGCTCACCGTGCGCGCGTTGACCAGGTCGTCGAGCGTGATCTTCTCCGGGTCGCTGTTGATGCTCATCCGCTCCTTGATGAGCCGCGCCATCCGCGACAGGCCGACCGAGAACTGGTTCGCGATCAGCTCGCCCACCGTGCGCACCCGGCGGTTGCCGAGGTGGTCGATGTCGTCCGTGTGGCCGCGGCCCTCGGACAGCTCCAGCAGGTACCGGATGATCGCGATGAAGTCCTCTTCCGTGAGGACCGTGTGCGCCTCCGGCACGCGCAGCCGCAGCCGCTGGTTGATCTTGTACCGGCCCACGCGGCCGAGGTCGTACCGCTTCGGGTTGAAGAACAGCCGCTCGAGCGCCGCCCGCGCCGTATCCAGGTTGGGCGCCTCGCCCGGGCGGAGCAGCGAGTAGATCTGCTCCAGCGCCTCGGCCTCCGACGCCGTCGGATCCTTGGCGATGGTGTTCTTGATGAGGTTCGACTCGGCCCGCGCCGTGGGCAGCAGCACGTCCACCTTGAACGCCCCGGACTTGAGGAGCTTCTTGCGGATCGGGTCCGCCAGCTCCTTGCCCGCCCCCACCAGCAGCTCCCCCGTGTCGGGGTCGGGCACGTCGAACGCGAGAATCTGCTTCTCGGCCATCTCGCGTACCGTGGTGGGCCGCTCATCGTCCCGCAGGTCGATGGTGGTGTAGCGCGCGAACACCCGCACGGTCGTGATGCCGGCGCGCCGCAGGGCGTTGAAGCGCTCCGCGGACAGGTCGTCGCCCTCCCGGGCCAGCGGCTCCGCGCCGCCCTCCGGGTCCGGCACGTCCTCGGCGAACGTGGCGCCGATCACCTCGCGGCGCAGTACCCGCTCCTCGAGCTTCTGCGTCAGGTCGAGCGTCTTCGACGCATAGAACAGCCGCAGCAGGTCGCCGTTCGAGCCGTAGCCCAGGGCCCGCAGCAGGGCCGTCGCCGGGAACTTCTTCTTCTTATCGATGTGGACGTAGATCACGTCGTGGATGTCCACCGTGAACTCGACCCACGACCCGCGGAACGGGATGATCCGGGCGGAATACAGGCGCTGGCCGTTGGGGTGGGTGGTCTCCTCGAACACCACGCCCGGCGACCGGTGGAGCTGCGACACCACCACCCGCTCGGCGCCGTTGATCACGAAGGTCCCGAGGGGCGTCAGGATGGGCAGCTCCCCGAGATAGACTTCCTTCTCGATGATGTTCTTCGGGCGCCGGCCGCCGCCCTCGAGTTCCTCGAGGATCACCAGCCGCAGCGTCGCCTTGAGCGACGCCGAGTACGTCATGTCGCGCTCGATGCACTCCTCGACCGTGTACTTCGGCTCGCCCAGCGCGAACGCGACGAACTCCAGCGAGTAGTTCCCGTTCACGTCCGCGATCGGGAATACCTCGTGGAACACGCGTTCCAGGCTCAGGTCCTGCGCCGCCGCCGCCTCGCCCGTGGCGAGCAGCGCCTGGAACGACCGCGTCTGGATGTCGAGGAGGTGGGGCATGGCCATCCCCGCCTCGAGCTTGGAAAACGAAATCACCGGCAGTGTGCTCATCGGCCGTCCTCATGCAGCGCGAATGGCCCCGCGGGCAACCGGTCCGGAAACCCGGCCAGCGGCCACGGGGCGCGCATCGCGAGCAGGTTGTAAGAGCGCCGTCGTCCTGGATGCATACCGTTCGAGCCGAAGTCCGCGAGAGCACGGTGCGCCGGCCGACTGCCGGCGCCCCCGTTCCCCGGGCCTACTTCAACTCGACGGTTGCGCCCTGCTCCTCGAGCTTCTTCTTGACAGCCTCGGCCTCGTCCTTGGACACGGCTTCCTTCACCGTGCCGGGGACGTTGTCGACGAGGTCCTTGGCCTCCTTCAGGCCAAGCGTCGTGACCTCACGCACCGCCTTGATGACCTGGATCTTCTTTGCACCCGCTTCCTTGAGGACGACCGTCCACTCGGTCTTCTCCTCCACGGCGGCGGCCGCATCCCCGCCACCGCCCGCGGCGGGCGCCGCCATCGGCGCAGCCGCGATCGTGACGTTGAACTTCTCCTTGAACGCCTCGATCAGATCGGCCAGTTCCATCACGGACATATGGGCGATCGCCTCGAGGATTTCGTCCTTGCTCAGACTCGTGGTGGCCATGGTGGTACTCACTTCCCGTGCAGGTTATGCAGCCTCAGACCGCTGCGAGCGGAGCGCCTCGAGGGCGCCAACCCACTGATACAAGAGCCCGTTGGCAGCGCCCAGGAACATCTGGAGCGGCGCCTGGAACGCGCCCGCCAGCTGGCTCAGCAGCTCCGGGCGGGACGGCAGCTTGGCGAGGGCCTTGGCCTCGGCGGGGGTGATCGCCCGCCCGTCCACGAGACCCGCCTTCACCTGGAAGCTCTCCGCCTCCTTCTGGAAGTCCGCGATCACTTTCGCCGCGGCGATGGCGTCGGCGGCGAACACCCAGCCCGTGGGGCCGGCGAAGGGCTCGCGGAGCCCCTCGATCTTGGCCTCGACCAGCGCGCGCTGGGCCAGCGTATTCTTGACGACCAGGTACTCGAACCCCGCCTGCCGGAACCGGCGCCGGAGGTCGGTCACCTGCTTCACCTTGAGACCGGTGAAGTCGGTCAGATAGACGTTCGGCAGCCGCGCCAGGCGCTCGCGGACGTCGGCGACGATGCTGGCCTTCTCGGTGCGGTTCATCGGTACTCCGCTGGATCGACGGGCACGCCAGGACCCATCGTGCTGGACACCGTCACGGACTTCACGAAGGTGCCCTTCGCGCCCGCCGGCTTCGCGCGGACCACCGCGTCCAGGAAGGCGTTGAGGTTCTCCGTCAGCTGGTCGGCGGTGAACGAGGTCTTGCCGATCGGGCCATGGATATTGCCGGTCTTGTCCACCCGGAACTCCACCTTGCCCGCCTTGATCTCCTTGACCGCGCGCGTCACGTCCACGGTGACGGTGCCGGACTTCGGGTTGGGCATCAGGCCGCGCGGGCCGAGGATGCGCCCGAGCTGCCCGACCTGGCCCATCATGTCGGGCGTCGCCACGATCACGTCCACGTCGAGCCAGCCGTCCTTGAGCTTCTGGACGTACTCCGGTCCGACGAAATCGGCCCCGGCGGCCTCGGCCTCCTTGGCCTTGTCGCCCTGGGCGAGCACGAGGACCCGCACGGTCTTCCCGACGCCGTGCGGCAGCACGACGGTCCCGCGGACGATCTGGTCCGCGTGGCGGGGATCGACCCCGAGGTTAAGCGCCACGTCCACGGACTCGTTGAACTTGGCGAACGCCCCGTTCTTGACGAGCGCGATCGCCTGCGGCGCCGCGTAGCGCTGGGCGCGATCCACCAGCGCCGCCGCCGCCCGGAACTTCTTGCCGGTGCGCATCAGTCCACGACCTCCACGCCCATGGAGCGTGCGGTGCCGGCGATGATCCGCATCGCGGCGTCAACGTCGCTCGCATTGAGGTCGGGCATCTTCATCTCGGCGATCTTGCGCAACTGCGCCCGCGTCACCTGCGACACCTTGTCCCGGTTGGGGGCCGCGGACCCCTTCTCGAGCCCGAGCTCCTTCTTGAGGAGGGCCGCCGCCGGCGGCGTCTTCGTGATGAAGGTGAAGCTCCGATCCTGGTAGATCGTCACTTCCACCGGGGTCGTCATCCCCGCCTGGCCCTGGGTCTTCGCGTTGAACTGCTTGCAGAACTCCATGATGTTGACACCCTGGGGACCCAAGGCGGTGCCAACCGGAGGCGCCGGCGTAGCTGCGCCGGCCGTCACCTGCAGCTTGACGAACCCAACGACCTTCTTTTTCGGTGCCATCCAGCCCTCTCTCGCGCCGGGACCGTGTCCCTGGCTCCCACGTGACCCCGTGGTGGGGGAACCGCGTGCCTTCGCCGAAACCTCCCATCCCATCGCGGACGGGAGCCCACCCCTTCCCCTCCCCCTTCACGTGAGCACGTGAGCATCTCTGGTCCTCACGTCCTCACCTGCTCACGCCTGCCTCAGTGTCCCCGCAACTGGAGGTAGTCCAACTCCACCGTCGTCGGTCGCCCGAACAGACTGACGCTCACCCGGACCTTGCCCTTGTCCGGCAGCACCTCTTCGACGGTGCCGCTGAAGTCGGTGAACGGACCCTCCATGATCTCGACCACCTGCCCGACCAGGAACGGGATCTGTTCCCGCGGGGCCGCCTCCTCCACCGGCTCTTCGATGCCGAGCAGCCGGTTGACCTCTTCCTGCCGCAGCGCCTGCGGCGTCCAGCCCTGGCCCGCAAACTTGATCACGCCCTGGATCGAGTTGATGACGTGGAGCGACTCCTGCGTGAGGACCATTTCCACGAGGACGTATCCCGGAAAGGTCTTCCGCTCCACCGTCACCTTCTTCCCGCTCTTGATCTCGACCTCTTCGCGGGTCGGGACCAGCGCCTGCCGGATGAGACGTTCCTCCGGCGGCTTCGGGTCCTGCACGATCTTCCGCTCGATCAGCCCGCGGACCTTGTTCTCATGGCCCGCCGTGGTCTGGATCGCGTACCACTTCGCTTCCATGGCCACCTCGATCACGAGAACAGCCGGCCGAGAGCGTCGATCAGCAGCTTCGACGAGATCACGTCCATGAGCCCGATGATCAGGCCGATGATGACCACGAAGATCACCACCACGATGGTCGTGCGCCGCAGGTCGGCCCAGGTCGGCCAGGTCACCTTGCGCACTTCGGCCCGAACGTCGCGCACGTAGCTCGCCGACCGCTGTGCCAGCGCCACGATGGAGGCCACGGCTACTTCGACTCCTTGTGCGGCCGGTGCACGCCACACCGAGGGCAGAACTTCTTCCACTCCTGGCGCTCGGGGTGCTTGCGCCGGTTCTTGGTCGTGAAGTAGTTCCGGTCCTTACACTCAGTGCACTCGAGAATGATGTTCTCGCGCGGCATGCCTGGCCCCCTCGATCCTCCGCCGCGGCGTCCCGGCGCGCGGCGGCCTGTTCAGCCTCTTGTCACCAGAGCTCGCGATGGGGATTGAACCCATGGCCTCGTCCTTACCAAGGACGCGCTCTACCACTGAGCTACGCGAGCCAAAGCGGGCGACGGGACTCGAACCCGCGACCCTCAGCTTGGAAGGCTGATGCTCTACCAACTGAGCTACACCCGCGAGCCTTGCGCCCTCCGAACTGCTCGATTGCCGAGGTCCAAACCACGACCCCGCTCACATGGTGGGGGAAGGATTCGAACCTTCGTAGGCGTTACGCCGGCAGATTTACAGTCTGCTCCCGTTGGCCGCTTGGGTACCCCACCCGGATACCCCTGCCCCGCCGCTTCAAGCCCGACCAGCCCGGCACGCAGACACACTACGCCGTCCTTGCCCGGGCGAGCCTTGTAACGTAAGTCACCGCAATGCGAAGTCAAGCCGGCTGGCATCAGCCGTCCCGGGAGGTCCGGCCGGCTGCACGGGCCACCCGACCGATCTGCAAGTAGCTCACCGACAAGGCGTTACGTGGTGCCGGCACGCCCCCAGGCGCCCGCCGCCGAATGGTGCCCGCCGGCATTCGACCGCGGAGGTGGTGTCTCCCACCGCCCCGATGTGACCTGCCCGCCCGGGGCCAGGTATTCACGTCCGGGCAGTATCGAGCTGCCGCAGCCACCACACCAACCGAAGGGGAAGCATCCGATTATGCGATACCTGAAACTTGCCGTCGCCTCGACCCTGCTCGCCGTCGGCCTGACCGCCTGCAGCGACTCGACGTCGCCGGAGGAGCTTGCCGGTACGTACGACGCGACCGTGTTCGAATTCACCAACGCCGACAGCACGGCCCAAAAGGTCGACGTGGTGGACCTCGGCGCGGATATCGAGATCACCATCACGGCGGCGGGCGCCTTCACGCTGGATGTGGACGGTGACACCGAGACCGGGACGATCGCGATCGACGGGGACGAGGTCACGATCACGATCGGCGGCGACGCCTCGACCGGCACCATCGACCAGAACGGCGACACCGTGACGATCAACCTCGACACCGGCGTCTCGTTCGACTTCGACGAGGATGGCACCGACGAGGACGCGACCCTGCGGGTCGTCATGACTCGTCAGACCTGACCAGCGGTCCCGACGCGCGCGGGGCGGTGGAGTCGCACGACTCCACCGCCCCGCGCCACGTTCCCCGGTGCCCCGGGCGCCCTTACATGCCGTGCGGGTTCCGGGGCCTGAGACCCAGCTCCCCCATCAGCCGGCCCGCCTCCGTCCGAATGCGGTCGGAGGCATGCATCGCCCCGCCGAGGTCGCCCCCATCGAACGCCGCGGCGGCCTTCACCAGTCCGGCCGAGAGCGAGTCCACCCGCGCCCGCATGGCGCGAACGTCACCGGCGGTCTTCCCCTCCGGATACTTCCGGTTTTCCAGCACCTCGTCCAGCCGGCCCCCCAGGGCCGTGAGCATCGCCGCGACGCTGTCGCGCTCGGCAGGCCACTGCGCCTGCGCCCGGGCCTTCCCGTCCGCGATGGCGGCCGGGAACTGCCGGGCCTGCGCCGCGGCGGTCTCGGCCGCTTCGATGGTGGCGCCCCAATCCTGTTTCTTGTACGCGTCCCGGGCCGCCCCGTACGCCTCCATCACTGCCGCGAACGCGTCGGGCGCGAAGCGCAGCGCCTCCGCGTGCTGTGCCGTCATGGCTTCCTCCGCCGCCTTCAGCGCCTCGTCCGCCTTCTGCTGCGAGGCCGCGCAGGCACTCAGCGCACCCGCCCCCGCCAGCACCACGATCATCCGCAACGCCCTCATGTGCCCCCTCCCTGGGTGCAAGCCCGTACGGCGCCCGGCCCGGGATCGGGCCCGCGCCGCTGGCATGGTAATCGGTGGACCCCCGCACCGAGCCCTCTCTCGCGGGACAGGCCTAGGCGGCCTCCGCTTCCCGCCGCACCAGGTCCTTGAAGCGGCCCATCAGGTCGCGCGTGATGGGCCCGGTCACGCCGCCGCCGATGGCCCGCCCGTCGATCCGCGCAATGCCCACCAGCTCGGCGGCCGTCCCCGTGAGGAACACTTCGTCGGCGGTGTACAGGTCGTACCGGGTGAGCGGGTACTCCTCGACCGCGTAGCCCGCCTCCGCGGCGAGCTGCATCACCACGTCGCGCGTCACCCCGCGGAGGATGCCGGCCCACTCCGGCGGCGTGCGGAGCCGGCGCCCGCGCACCGCGAACACGTTCATGCCGCTCGCCTCGGCGACGAATCCGCCCGAGTCGAGCATCAGCACCTCGTCGACGCCGGCGGCGATCCCCTCGATCTTGGCCAGGATGTGCGCGAGGTAATTGAGCGACTTGATCCTCGGCGACAGGTTCTCGCGGTGCGCGATGGGCGTCGCGGCCGACTGGCACACCAGGCCCTTCTCGTACCGCTCGGCCGGCCACAGGGAGATGGTGTCCACGATGCAGATCAGCGAGGGCCTCGCGCACTTGCGGGGGTCGAGCCCCAGGTCACCCACGCCGCGGGTCACGACGAGCCGGATGTACGCCTCCGCCAGCCCGCTGCGCGCCACGGCCTCCTCGACGATGCGGGTGAACTCCGCCTTCGCAGTCGGGATCTCGAGCGAGATGCCCTTGGCGGAGTCGTAGAGGCGATCCATGTGCGCGGCGAGCCGGAAGACCCTCTTCCCGTAGACTCGGATCCCCTCGAACACGCCATCGCCGTACAACAGGCCATGATCGAACACCGAGACCATCGCGGTCGCGCGGTCCTTGTAGGTCCCATCGATCCAGACGACTGACACGCTCGCCCTCCGAGCATCGGGTGAGGAGGAATGCCACCCTGGCCGTTGCGGAACTGACGGTCCACCCCCGCCGGCCACCCACCAACGTCGGCTGGAACGGTCGATTGGCGCAAGTGAAGGCAGACTGAATCGCAGGTGAACCCTGGCTACCTTTGGGAAGCCCCCCGCGTCAGGAGTCCGCGATGGACGTCGTGCTGCTCTCCCGCCTCCAGTTCGCGCTGACGATCATGTTCCACTACCTGTTCCCGCCCCTCACCATCGGGATGGGCGTGGTGCTGGTGTACCTCGAAGGCATGTATCTCCGCACCCGCGTACCGGCCTACGAGGCGGCCGCGCGGTTCTGGACGAAGATCTTCGCCCTCAACTTCGCCGTGGGCGTGGCCACCGGCATCGTCATGGAGTTCGAGTTCGGCACCAACTGGGCCGTGTACTCGCGCTTCGTGGGCGACGTCTTCGGCTCGGCGCTCGCGGCCGAGGGCATCTTCGCGTTCTTCCTCGAGTCCGGATTCCTGGCGGTGCTCGTGTTCGGGTGGGACCGCGTGGGCCCGCGGATGCACTTCTTCTCCACCCTGATGGTGTCGCTGGGCTCGATCTTCTCATCCATCTGGATCGTCGTGGCGAACAGCTGGCAGCAGACCCCGGCGGGCAGCCACATCGTCGCGGTCGAGCGGGGCGGCGCCGCCCTCCTCCGGGCCGAGATCACCGACTTCTGGGCGCTCGTGTTCAATCCCTCCACGGTGCAGCGGCTCGTGCACGTGTGGATCGGTGCCTTCATCGTCGGCGCGTTCTTCATCATGAGCATCAGCGCCTGGTACCTCCTCAGGAACCGCCACGTGGACTTCGCCCGGCGCTCGTTCGCCGGCGCGCTCCTTCTCGGCACCGTGGCGAGCCTCGCCGCGCTGGTGAGCGGGCACTCGCAGTCCCGCAACGTCTACCGCCACCAGCCGGCCAAGCTCGCCGCCTTCGAGGCGCACTTCACGACGGGCCGCGGCGATCTGTCGGTGTTCGGGATCCCGGACGAGGCGGCGCAGACGATCCGCGCCAACGTCGCCATCCCCGGCGGCCTGAGTTTCCTGCTGCACGACGACTTCTCGACGCCCGTGCTGGGGCTCGATCGCGTGCGCCCCGAGGATCGCCCCCCGGTCCTGCTCCCCTTCCTCTCGTACCGGACGATGGTGGGCCTGGGAGTCGCGTTCGCGGCGCTGACGCTGCTCGCGTCGTTCCTCCACTGGCGCGGGCGGCTGTTCGGCACCCGCTGGCTGCTGTGGGTGTTCGTATTCGCCGTGGCCGGGGCAATGGTGGCCAATCAAGCCGGGTGGGTGGCCGCGGAGGTCGGCCGGCAGCCGTGGGTCGTCCAGCCACCCATCCTGCGTGGCGGGGACGGAGAACCCCTGCTCGACGCCGACGGCTACCTGCGGTATGCCACGGAGACCGTCCGCCTGCCCGACGGATCCACGCGGGAGGTGATCGCCGGCCTGCGCACCGCCGACGCGGTCAGCGAGGTGGTGACGGCCGGTCAGGTGCTCGGCTCGATCCTGCTGTTCGGTTTCATCTATCTCCTGCTCGGCGCGCTCTGGATCGTCGTGTTGAACCACAAGATCCACGCGGGCCCGGAGCCGCCGCCCGCGGAGCGGGGGGAGGACCTCGCCGGCGCCGCGGGGGCGCTGATCGGCCACCGCCGCTCGATGACCGAGACTCCGGAGGCCTCCACATGACGCTCGAGATGATCTGGTTCGTGCTGATGACGGCGCTGCTCACCGGCTACGCGATCCTCGACGGGTTCGACCTGGGCGTCGGCATGCTGCATCCCCTCGCCCGGGACGAGGGCGAGCGGCGCCTGTTCGTGAACGCCATCGGGCCCCTGTGGGACGGGAACGAGGTCTGGCTGGTCACGTTCGGCGGCGCGCTGTTCGCGATGTTCCCCGAGGCGTACGCCACGATCTTCTCCGGCTTCTACGTTGCCTTCGTGCTCCTGCTGTTCGCGCTCATCTTCCGCGCCGTGAGCCTCGAGTTCCGCGGCAAGATCGCGTCCGCCCGCTGGCGCCGCGCCTGGGACTGGGGGTTCTTCGGCTCCAGCCTGCTCGCCACCACGCTGTTCGGCGTCGCGGTGGGCAACGGCGTGCTGGGCGTGCCGCTCGACACCCGGGGCGTGTACGCCGGCGGGTTCGTGGACCTGATGGGTCCGTACCAACTGCTCACGGGCGGCCTTACCCTGACGCTCTTCGCGCTGCACGGGGGGCTGTTCCTCCACCTGAAAACCGAGGGCGCCGTCCAGGAGCGGCTGGGCGGCGTGCTGTGGCACGTATGGGGCGTGTTCCTGGTCCTGTACCTGCTCACGACCATCTTCACGCTACTCACCGTGCCGAGCGCGTCGGCCAACTTCCGGCATTACCCGTGGGCGGGGGCGGTCGTGGTCGTGAACGTGCTCGCGATAGCCTACGTCCCGCGCGGCCTCTTCCTGCGGCGGTACGGGCGGGCGTTCCTGGCCTCGACGGTGACGATCGCGTGCATGGTGT